>JALFHA010000060.1 GCA_022776785.1 Clostridiales bacterium
TAGTACACTTCTCATATCACATATGAGAGGGGTACAGCCATGGGCAGACCTAAGAAAAACGTAGTTCAGTTATCGGATGCTGAAGTGAAGCGACTCAACATATTGCGAAAAAAGCAAGGGACATCTCAAACCATTGCAGACAGATGCAATATTCTATTGGCGGTAGACGAAAATCATCTGCCGGCAAAGACATATGATCAGTGCATGGTTTCTTGCGGAGTAAGCCGTGCGACAATCGCCTCAACAATAAAAATGTACGTAGAGAAGGGGTTGGACGAGACGCTCACTCTCAAGCGAAGCCCAAACTCAGACAATGCGCGACGGAAGGTGGATGGCCGTGTCGAGGCAAAAATAGTCCAAATGGCGTGCGGGCCAGTTCCTGATGGTCACAGCAGATGGACAATACGCCTGTTGGAAGAAGAACTGAAAGTAGTCCTTGATGAGCCAATCAGCCGGGAAGCAATTCGGAGAACTCTTAAAAAAACAGGCTTAGACCTCACAAAAGCGAGTACTGGTGTCTCCCGGCGAAAGCTGATCCGGAATTCGTAGCATGCATGGAGGATGTTCTGGATGTATATGAGCGCCCCTATAATCCGCAGATTCCAGTAGTATGCATGGATGAGAAGCCGTATCAGCTGCTTGGAGAAGCGAGAGAGTCTTGGGCTATGCGTCCTGGTGATGACAAAAAGGTGGATTCCGAATACACCAGGAATGGAACTTGCAGCATATTCGCTTTTGTAGAACCTCTCGGCGGTGTGCATCACGTCAGCGTCCGAGAACATCGTACCGCAATAGACTGGGCAGAGGAGATTCAGTATCTTGTAGATGTCATGTACCCTGATGCTGAGAAGATTGTACTGGTCATGGACAATCTGAATACACATAAGCCTGCATCGCTGTATAAGAAGTTCAAACCGGAAGAGGCAAGACGTATCCTTAGAAAACTGGAAATACACTACACGCCCAAACATGGAAGCTGGCTTGATATCGCTGAGATCGAACTCAATGTTATGACCCGCCAGTGCTTATCCCGCCGGATTGGTTCCTTGGAGCTCCTGACTGCCGAGCTTGCCGCATGGGAACAAAAACGCAATAACCAGGCATCTAAAGTGAACTGGCATTTCCGGACGAGAGACGCTCGTGAGAAGCTTATTTCTCTATACCCAGAGCTTTGAGGCTTGATTAAGTTAGTTTACTTATCTGCATGTCAATACACTAGATTTTAGCCGCAAAATAGTATTAGAGCTGGGCGATGAGCAGGTTTTGAGGATATCTGAACAAAGCACAGAGCCGTTTCCCCGGTGATTGCCGGAGAAACGGCTCTGTGTGTCTTTGCTATTGTCAATGCGAGATGACGAACTGCTCCATATACCGCTTGGACAGGCGCAGCGAATCGAGCACCTTCTCGCGCGAGCCCTCGAAGGCGCGATCCTCAATTTCGATGCAGGTACAGCCGTCGTAGCCGATGTCCGTGAGCGCGGAGACGTACTTGCCCCAATCGACATCGCCCAGACCCGGCAGCTTCGGGCTCATGAAGTCGAGCGGATAGGCCATGATGCCTACATCGTTCAGCTTGTCGGGATAGAGCTTGATGTCCTTGTAGTGGACGTGGAAGATCTTGTCCCTGAACTCGTAGAGCGGGCGGATGTAGTCGATCATCTGCCAGACGAAATGGGAGGGATCGTAGTTGATGCCCAGATTGTCGGACGGAAGAATCTCAAAGACCCTGCGCCAGATGGCCGGGGTCGTCATCAGGTTCTGGCCGCCGGGCCACTGGTCGCGGCCAAAGAGCATCGGGCAGTTCTCAATGGCGATTTTCACGCCCTTTTCCTCGGCCAGCGCGAGGATGGGCGGCCAAACCTCGCGCACCAGCTCGAGGTTTTCCTCGACGGACTTGGTCTGATCGCGGCCGATGAAGGTCGTCACCATGTTCACGCCGAGCTTCGCGCTGGCGCAGATGACCTTCTTGAGGTGCCCGACCGCCGCGGCGCGCTTTTCGAGGTTGCCGTCCATCGTGTTGGGATAGAACGCGAGGGAGGAGATCGTCACGCCGCGCTTTGCGCAGTAGTCGAGGATGTGTGCGGCCTTTTCGTCGGTCAGCTCGTCCACGTTGATGTGGCTCACGCCGGCGTAGCGGCGCTCCGCCTTGCCCACGGGCCAGCAGGCGACCTCCACGCAGGAAAAGCCCATGTTCGCGGCGGTGTCGATCATTTCCTCAAACGTCCAGCCGTCCAGTATGGCGCTGACAAAACCGAGTTTCATCGTGTTTTCCCCCTTTTGGTGATGGTGTGTCCGGGATGCTTCCCGGTCTATGGACGAAACGGCTCTCAGCCGCCGTCATACGCTGTCGCGCAGCACCAGCTCCGTCTTGAGCAGGAACTGCCGGGGCCCGCCCGCCGCGCCGCCCTTGAGCCGCTCGGCAAGCACCTCCATGGCCGTGTAGCCGAGCTGGAAGCGCGGCAACCCCACGCTGGTGACGCTCGGGTGGTGCATCTGGGAGATATAGGTGTTGTCAAAGCTGATGAGCGAGAGATCCTGCGGAATGCGCAGGCCGTTCGTCGCGGCGGCCTTGACGACTGCCGCCGCATACATGTCGCTGGCGGCAAGAATGGCGTCCGGATGCGCGCTGCTGCCGAGCATCTGGTTGGCGACGGCCATGGAGCTGTCAAACCCCATTTCCGTGACACTCGCCATGAGCAGCGGCTCGATCTCGAGCCCGGCGCTGCGCAGCGCCTCCTCATAGCCCTGCCGGCGGTGGCGGGCATACTTGTACTTGTCCGGCCCGTTGATGAGCGCGATGCGCCGGCGGCCCGCGTGCAGCAGCGTCTCCGTGGCGCTGCGCGCGGCGGCGATGTCGTCGACGCCCACATAGGGCAGGGGGCTTTCTTCATTATACTCGGCGCACTGCACCAGCGGCGCGACGGCGTTGAGATTGCCCAGCACGGCCGCACTGCCTACGGGCGAGAGCATGATGACCCCGCAGGCGCGCGTCATCGAAAGCAGCGCGCAAAGCCGCGCGGCGTGGCGCTCCACATTGGCCTCCGCGTGCAGCAGTACCTCCAGGCCGTGTGTCTTGGCCGAGGTTTGCAGGCCGAGGATGATCTCGGAATAGAACGGATTGTTCAGGTTGGGCAGCACGGCGATGACAAGGCGCGCGCAGGAGCGGCCCGCGCGGCCGTGCGCATAGCCCAGCGCTTCCATCGCCTCGCCGACGCGGCGGGCGGTATCCGGCCGCACGCCGGCGGAGTCGTTGAGCACGCGGGAGACGGTGGCGATGGAGACGCCCGCTTCGCGCGCCACGTCGTGAATGGTCGGCTCGGTGCCCCGGGTCTTCATGCGCTCGCCTCCCGTGCGGCGCGGACGCCGCCTTTTGAAAGGATTATAGCATCAAAGCGGAGCAAATGTAAACGGTTTTGCGGGGAAATGATATTTTTTTCATCCGGCGTCGGACGGGCGGCGAGGGGAACGGTAAAAAACCCATGCAGGACAGTGATTTTTCGCCAAATGTAAAAGAATGAAAACATTGCCGATGAATTGACAAAACCGGGAGGCCATGCTATCATACCCTTAGCGCAAATGAACAAACAAATTGCAGCTTCTATGTGTAATCTGTTTGCTTCATGCACCGGCCTTTTCCGGGGCGGAAACCGGAAAGAAAATTTTACAGGGAGGTTTTTTCTGTGAAAAAGGTATTGACTCTCGTTCTGGCGCTGGTTCTGTGCCTCGGGCTCATCCCGATGGTGAACGCGGAGGGCCCTGTCAAGGTGGGCGTGCTCGTGCCGGCTGTGACGCACGGCTGGGTCGGCGGCATCACCTACAACGCCGAGCAGTACTGTAAGGAGCTTGAGGCTGCGGGCAAGATCGAATACAAGCTGCTCACCAGCTCCAATGCTGAGGAAATGACTGCGCAGATCGACGAGGTGCTCCTCTGGGGCGCGCAGGCCATCGTCATCGCGCCGCAGTGGACGGGCATGGAGGTCGCC
>JALFHA010000315.1 GCA_022776785.1 Clostridiales bacterium
CCCTCGCGCGTGGAGAGGTAATCCTCCCCGTGGGTGTCGAGTGTGAAGATTACCTGCGTGCCCTCGGCGCTTGCCTGACGGATGCGCGCGCAGACGGCGGGCACGATGGCGCGCGCCTGCTCGCCGCCCAGCGCGCCGGAAATGAAGTCGCGCTGCATATCTACAACGATGAGCAAATCGGTCATGATGAAAAAACCTCTTCTCTTCTATAAGATAGATTGTTGAATCTGCCGCGCTTCGCCCGCGCGCCTTTGTGCGGCGGGACGCTTGCGGCGGAAGGGAAAATATGCTATGCTATCCGGGACAAAATTTGTTCGGCGGGAGAAAACTGCCCCGCCCGGGGAGGCACGGCATGGATACGACGATCCTGGAAATTCTCTCGCAGATTGCGCCCGATCTGATGGGCGAAATGGAGTTGCGCGCGCTGATTCTCGAGCGCGTGGCGGCGCTGGGGCCCATCGGCAGGCGGGCGCTGGCGGCGCGGCTGCACCTGCCCGAGCGGGAGGTGCGCGCGGCGGCGGATGCGCTCAAGGAGGCGGGATGCCTGTCGCAGAGCGCGGCGGGCATGACGCTGACGCCTGCGGGTGAGCGCCTGACGGACGCGGCGCGCACGGTCAGCCGCGGACGGCGGACGCTGCAATCGATGGAGCTGGCGCTTTCGCGCAAGCTGGGCGTGGAGCGCGTGTGCATCGTGCACGGCAACTGCGATGATGACCGCAGCGTGCTCTCCGAGGTGGCGCGGGAGGCTGCAAGGCAGCTCCGCTTCCTTTTGCAGGATGCGCATGTGTTGGCCGTCTCCGGCGGGGAGACGGTTGCGCGGACAGCGGAGGCCGTGACGGAGGCCGCGCCGATGGACATCACCGTCGTCCCCGCGCAGGGCGGGCTTGGCACGGACGTGCGGCTTCAGGCCAACACGCAGGCTGAGCTGCTGGCGCGCCGTCTGGGCGGCGGCTATCGCCTGCTGCACCTGCCCGACGGGCTGACGGCCGACGCGACGGATGGCCTTGCCCGCCTGCCGCAGGTGCGCGAGGTGCTTGAGCTGATGCGCGGGGCGGATGTGCTGCTCTACGGCGTGGGGCAGGCGCAGGAAGTGGCCGCGCGCCGGGGCATGAGCCCGATGGAGCGGGAGACGCTTGCCCGTGAGGGCGCGATTGCCGAGGCGCTGGGCTTCTATTTTGACGCGCGGGGACGCGTGGTGGGCGGCGGGCGCTCGCTGGCGCTTGAGGCGGATGCCCTCGGGCGGACGAACCGCGCGGCCATCGTCGCGGCGGGCGCGTCCAAAGCGGCGACCATCGCGGCGGTGTGCGCGCATCACCCGCACAGGCTGCTGGTGACGGACGAGGGCGCGGCGGCGCGGATGCTCGAGCTGCTGCGCGACTAATCCACAATCCCGCGCGCCCTGCGGCGCTCGCGCAGCTTAAGCTCCTGCCCCTGATCGGAGGGGATGTAGTACCTGTGACCCTCGACCTCGGGCGGCATGTACGCCTGCGCGACCCAGTGGCCGGGATAGTCGTGGGGATACTTGTAGGCTGTGCCGGAACCAAGGCGCTCATGCCCGGCGTAGTGCGTGTCGCGCAGGTGCACGGGCACGGGCGCAAAGCCGCCCTTTTCCACGTCGGCGGCGCTGGCGTCAAGCGCCATGACGACGGAGTTCGACTTCGGGCTTTCGCATACGGCGATGATGGCCTGCGCCAGCGAGAGCCGCGCCTCCGGCAGACCGACCAGCTCCAGCGCCTGCGCGGCGGCGACGGCCTGCAGCATCGCCGTCGGGTTGGCGAGGCCCACGTCCTCGCTGGCGTGCGCGATGATGCGCCTCGCGATGAGCCGGGGGTCTACTCCCGCGTACAGCAGGCGGGCGAACCACGCCAGCGCCGCGTCGGAATCGCTGCCGCGCAGGCTCTTGCAGAACGCGGAGAGCATGTCGTAGTAGAGCGATTCGTCGCAGCGAATGACCGGCTTCTGGATGGATTCCTCCGCGACGGCCAGCGTGATGGGGATGACGCCGCTTGCGTCCGGCTCGGTCGTCAGCACGGCGATTTCCAGCGCACCCAGCGCGGAGCGCACGTCGCCGCCCGCGACATGCGCGATGTGCCGCGCCGCGTCGTCGTCGAGGCGCACGCGCCTGTCGCCAAAGCCGCGCTCGTCCGTGAGTGCGCGGCGCATCGCCAGCAGCACGTCCTCCTCCTCAAGCGGCTTGAATTCGAAGATGCGGCACCGGCTGACAATGGCCGGGGTCATCGCGACGAGCGGATTCTCCGTCGTGGAGCCGATGAAGCGCACCACGCCCTTCTCAATGGCCGGGAGGATGCTGTCGCTCTGCGACTTGCTCCAGCGGTGGCACTCGTCCAGCAGCAGGTAGGTTCCCTGCCCGTAGAGGGAGCGCCTGTCCTGCGCCTCCTTGATGACCTTGCGCACGTCGGCTACGCCGCTGGTGACGGCGTTGAGCTGCACAAAGGCGGAGTGCGTCGTGCCCGCGATGATGGAGGCGAGCGTCGTCTTGCCGCAGCCCGGCGGACCGTAGAAGATGGAGGAGGTCATGCGGTCCGCCTCAATGGCGCGGCGCAGCAGGCGGCCCGGCCCGACGATGTGGCCCTGCCCGATGAACTCGTCGAGCGTGCGCGGACGCATCCTGTCGGCCAGCGGACGCAGCGCCTCCTCCTGCTGTGAAAACAGATCCTGCATGGTATCCCTCCCGTTTGCGTGAAGCCTGCGCCGGCGTGATACAGCCGGGCAGCATAGCTGTATTATAGCGCGCCGGGAGGGGAATGGCAAGGACTGCATTGCAGTGCGCTTCGTGCGATTCGCAGATACTATCGATGACAAAAACACGCGCCCTCCGATCGGAAAGGCGCGTGTTTGATCGTGTGTGCTTACTTCGTCGGCACGACGGCGGTGCCGTAGGTGTCCTTGATGAAGTTCACGATGGCGTCACTCTGGAGCACCTCGACGAGCGTCTTGAGCTCCTCGCGGTCGTCGCCCTCGCGGATGGCGACGATGTTCGGGAAGGAGACGTCAGTGCCCTCAACGGCCAGCGCCTGGCCGACGACATCCGCACCGGCCTGCAGCGCGTAGTTGGAGTTGATGACGCCGAAGTCCACATCGGCGAGCTGGCGGGAAACCTGAGCGGCCTCGACCTCGACGATCTGAACATTGTGCGGATTCTCGGCGATGTCCAGCGCGGTCGCGGTCTCGCCCGCGGTCTCGGACAGCTTGATGATGCCCTGAGCCTGGAGAAGCGCCAGCGCGCGGGCCTCGTTGGTGGTGTCGTTCGGCACGGCGATGGTCGCGCCATCCGGGATGTTGGCCAGATCGTTGCTCTTGCCGCCGTAGATGCCCATCGGCTCATAGTGCACGGCGCCGGCGCTCACCAGATGCGTGCCGTTCTGCGCGTTGAAGTCATTCATGTAGGGAATGTGCTGGAAGTAGTTCGCGTCGAGGTCGCCGCTCTCCAGCTGGAGGTTCGGCTGCACATAGTCGTCAAAGATGACGATTTCCAGCTCGATGCCCTTTTCCTCGAGCAGGGGCTTGGCGGCCTCAAGGATCTCCGCGTGCGGGGTGGAGGAGGC
>JALFHA010000380.1 GCA_022776785.1 Clostridiales bacterium
TACATCCGCACCGCGCGCGCTAAGGGCGTCAGCGAGTTCTTTGGCATCTGCAAACACGGCCTGCGCAATGCGATTCTGCCGGTCGTCACCTATCTGGGCACGCTGAGTGCCAACCTGCTCACCGGCTCGGTCATCGTGGAGCGGCTCTTTGCCATTCCGGGTCTGGGCAAATACTTCGTGGATTCCATCTCCTCGCGCGACTACAACATCATCATGGGCGTAACCATCTTCCTGGGCATCTTCGTGGTGGCCTGCAATCTGGTCGTGGATATCGCCTACTGCCTGATTGACCCGCGCGTCAAGCTCGACGACTGACGCGCCCCGCCGCCCGCACGCTTTTTTCAACGTCTCAGGAGGACTGCTTATGGATAAGCCCATCGTCAACCGCTACGCGCCGCTCGATTCTTCGGCCCTTTCCGCCGACGAGATTTCCCGTCCGTCCGTCTCCTACTGGCAGGACGCGTGGCGGCGCTTCAGGCGCGACAAGCTGGCCGTCTTCGGCCTCATCGTCATCACCATCATCGCGCTGTTTGCCATCTTCGGGCCGATGCTCTGCCCCTACGGCTATGAGGACGCGGACTTCTTCCACGTCAACGAATGGCCCAGCGCCGAGCATTGGTTCGGCACGGATGCGCTCGGCCGCGACCTCTACGTCCGCGTGCTTTACGGCGCGCGCATCAGCCTGTCCATCGGCGTGGTGGCCGCGCTGGTGAACATGGTCATCGGCGTGCTCTACGGCGGCATCGCGGGCTTCTGCGGCGGCATGGTGGACAACGTCATGATGCGCATCGTGGACATCCTCATCGCGCTGCCCTCGCTGCTGTACACCATCCTGCTGATGATGCTCATGGGCACGAACATCCGCTCCATCCTCATCGCGCTTTGCCTGTCCTCGTGGGTGGGCACGGCGCGCATCACGCGCTCGCAGGTCGTCAGCCTCAAGCATCAGGAGTATGCGCTCGCGGGCCGTCTGGCCGGGGCGAGCAGCTTTGAGATTCTGCTGCGCCACCTGCTGCCCAACGCGATGGGCCCCATCATCGTCTCGGTGATGTTCCTCATCCCCAGCGCCATCTTCTCGGAGGCGTTCCTCTCCTTCCTGGGCATCGGCATTCAGAAGCCCATGGCCTCCTGGGGTTCGCTGGCCAACGACGCCATTGAGAAGCTCAACAGCGCCCCATATCAGATGTTTTTCCCCATCGCCGCCATCAGCCTGACGATGTTCTCCCTGAATTTCATCGGCGACGGCCTGCGCGATGCGCTCGACCCGAAGCTCAAAAAGTAAGCGGAGGTGCCCCATGGCTCTACTTGAAATTGACAACCTGCGCACGACGTTCGACATCCACGTGGGCAAGGTTCAGGCCGTGCGCGGCGTGAGCCTCACGGTGGGCGAGGGCGAGACGGTGGGCATCGTCGGCGAGAGCGGCTGCGGCAAGAGCGTATCCATGCTCTCTGTGCTGCACCTGCTGCCCGACTACGCCCGCATCGAGGCGGACGCCATGCGCTTTGACGGCACGGATCTGACGAAGCTCTCGCCGAAGATGTTCAGAAGAATCTCTGGCGATCAGATCGGCATGATCTTTCAGGACCCGATGACCTCGCTCAACCCGCTGTTCACCATCGGCCAGCAGCTCATGGAGCCGCTGCGCATCCACAAGGGCATGAAGCGGGACGAGGCTCGCAGGGTCGTGCTGGAAAAGCTGCGCATGGTCGAAATTCCCGACCCGGAAAGCCGCATGAAGCAGTATCCTCACGAGCTCTCCGGCGGTATGCGCCAGCGCATCATGATCGCAATGGCGATCATGTGCAATCCCCGCCTGATCATCGCCGACGAGCCGACCACCGCGCTGGACGTCACGATACAGGCGCAGATACTCGACCTGCTCGCCAGCCTGCAAAAGCAGCTCGGCACGGCCGTCATCATGATTACGCACGATCTGGGCGTGATCGCGGGCATGTGCAGCCGCGTCGCGGTGATGTACGGCGGCGTGATCGTCGAGCAGGGCACCGTGCGCGAAATCTTCTACGAGCCGCGCCACCCCTATACCTGGGGCCTTCTGCGCTCCATACCGCAGAAGGCGGGCGAGAAAAAGAAGCTCGTGCCCATCCCCGGCTCGCCGCCCGACCTCATCGCCCCGCCGAAGGGCTGCCCGTTCACCGCGCGCTGCCCCTACGCCATGAACGTGTGCGCGCAGGCCATGCCCGAGCTGCGCCCGCTGACGGACACGCACTGCGCCCGCTGCTACCTGATGGATGAGGGCGCACCCAAGGTCACATGGGAGGGAAGCCGCACATGATTACGCCGATTGTCGAGGTCAAGGGCCTCAAGATGTATTTCCCCGTGGGCCGCACCATCACCGGCAAGCCGCGCAGGCTGCTCAAGGCCGTCGACGATGTGAGCTTCACCATCGACAAGGGACAGACGTTCGGCCTTGTCGGCGAGAGCGGCTGCGGCAAAACGACCATCGGCCGCTGCCTTGTGCGGCTGTACCAGCCGACGGACGGTCAGATTCTCTTTGACGGGCAGGATATCGCCCGCCTGAGCGAGAAGGAGCTTGCCCCCTATCGCCGCCGGATGCAGATGATCTTTCAGGACCCCTACGCCTCGCTGAACCCGCGCATGACGGTCGCCTCCATCATCGCCGAACCGCTTTTGCACACCGACATGAGCCGCGCCGACCGCGACGCACGCGTGCGCGAGCTGGTCGATCTGGTCGGGCTTAAGCCCGACCACATGCAGCGCTATCCGCACGAGTTCTCCGGCGGCCAGCGGCAGCGCGTGGGTATCGCGCGGGCGCTGGCCTCCAGCCCGGAGTTCATCGTCTGCGACGAGCCGATTTCCGCGCTGGACGTCTCCATTCAGGCGCAGGTCATCAATACCCTCGAGGAGCTTCAGGAGCGCTTCGGGCTGTCGTATCTGTTCGTCTCACACGATCTGTCGATGGTGCGTCACATCTCCCACGAGGTCGGCGTGATGTATCTGGGCTGCATGGTGGAGCGCGCGCCCGTGCAGGAGCTCTACGCCCACATGCTCCACCCCTACACCAAAGCGCTGATGAGCGCTGTGCCCATCCCCGATCCCGATCTGGCCGCCGCCAGCGAGCGCATCCACCTCACCGGCGACGTGCCCACCCCCATCGACCCGCCCAGCGGCTGCCGCTTCCGTGCGCGCTGTCCCTACGCGACGGAGCGCTGCGCCGTGGAGCGCCCCGAGCTGCGCGAGGTCAGCCCTGGGCACTTTGTTGCCTGCCACCTGCACGAATAAGCAATCGCCGCAAGTCGCCGTTTTCCGGCGGCTTTTTTGATCTATAGGGAATTGCGTCACCATCAGCCTCGCAAGAAAAGGCTTGGAGCATACAGAGTGATACTGTTCTCAGATAGAAACGAGCTATAGGCGCGAAGCGATGAAGGGAGTTTGAGGGGTTCGGAATCGGCGCCGCCTGTGGCGGATGAAGCCGATGAAGAACGGGCGGTTAGCCCCGGACTGAAATCCCTCAAGCAGGTTTGGGCGGCAGCCCAACGTTCCTCATATGGCGTAGCCATTCCGGCTAAGCAGTCAGGGAGCGAGAGCGGCCACTGGCCGCTTTTGCGCGCAAAAGGGCCGTTCCCAAGCGCCCTGCCCGGGAACGGCCCCTTCTGTTGCTTTTGGATTTCAGCACTATTTCCTGCGATTACTCGTCCGCCCAGCGACGGCTGCGCTCCACAGCGCGATGCCATCCGTGCAGAGCGGCCTCGCGGCTCCTCTCATCCATCTGCGGTGTGAGGGACAAATCCATCCGCCACACGCGGCAGATCTCGTCCATATCCTTCCACACGCCCACGGCCAGACCCGCCAGGAGCGCCGCGCCCAGCGCCGTCGTTTCGATCACGGCTGGGCGGATGACGCGGCAGCCCAGCACGTCCGCTTGGAACTGCATCAGGAACTGGTTGGCGCTCGCGCCGCCATCCACGCGCAGCTCGGCGGGCTTGCGTCCGCAGTCGTCCGCCATGGCCTGCACGAGGTCGGCGGACTGATAGGCGATGGCCTCCAGCGCTGCGCGGACGATATGCGCCCTGCCCGTACCGCGCGTCAGCCCGACAATCGTGCCGCGGCTGTACATATCCCAGTACGGCGCGCCAAGCCCCGTGAACGCCGGCACCATGTATACGCCGCCGTTGTCCTCGAGCGAGCGGGCGATGGTCTCCGTCTCCGATGCGCGCTCAATGAGCTTCATCTCATCCCGCAGCCACTGAACCGCCGCCCCGCCGACAAACACGCTGCCCTCCAGCGCATAGGTGCATTTCCCGCCGATGCGCCACCCAATCGTGGATACCAGCCCGTTTTGGCTGACAGCCGGCTGCTCTCCCGTGTTCATCAGCAGGAAGCAGCCCGTGCCGTATGTGTTTTTCATCATGCCCGGCTCAAAGCAGCCCTGCCCGAAAAGCGCGCTGTGCTGATCGCCCGCCAGCGCCGCCACCGGAATCGACCGCCCGAGAATCGCGGGGTCAAGCATCCCGATCACCCCGGAGGTATCCACCACCTGCGGCAGCACGGCGCGCGGGATGTTCAGCGCGCGCAGCAGCGTGTCGTCCCAGTCATTTTTTCGGATGTCAAAGAGCATGGTGCGGCTGGCATTGGTGGCGTCCGTCACATGCGGGCGGCCGGAGATGAGGTTCCACGCCAGAAAGCTGTCCACCGTGCCAAAGCACAGCTCCCCGCGCTCCGCGCGCTCGCGCAGGCCGGGCCGCTCAAGCAGCCAACTCAGCTTGCTGCCGGAGAAGTAGGCGTCCGGTACGAGCCCCGTCGTCTCGCGGATGTGCGCCTCCAGCCCCTCCTCGCAGAGCCTGCGCACAATCGGCGCCGTCCGGCGGCATTGCCAGACGATGGCGTTGTAGACGGGGCGCCCGGTCTTTCTGTCCCAGAGCAGCGTCGTCTCCCGCTGGTTGGTGATGCCCACGGCGGCAATCTCCTCCACCGGCACGCCGCTGATGCGCACAGCCTCGCGCAGCGCATCGATCTGCGTGTTGAGAATAGCCATCGGGTCATGCTCCACCCAGCCCGGCTGCGGATAAATCTGCTCAAATTCGTAGCTTTTCATCGCGACAATGCGCGCCTGCTCATCGAAGAGGACGGCACGCGAGCTGGTTGTTCCCTGATCCAGTGCGATCACATACTGCGCCATCAGGCATTCCTCCTTCATGCTCGTTGGGTGATAAGCACGCCGCCGCGGGGAAGCTCCTCCGCGGCGGCGTAAAGATCCTGTTTGCTATGTAAATACTCCGCAAAGCTTCGGCCTCGGGGCGCATAGCAGCGGGATTTACAGACTTTGCGGGGATGCAGGTGGCATCATGCCGGTTTTACTGGAGCTGCACGAAGTAGACCATGCCGCCCGTCGTGCCCACCACGATATCCTGACCATAGGCGGCAGGCGCACAGCGAATCGCAGTGCCGAGGTTGACCGTGCTGATCGTCGTGCCGGTAAAGCCGTCCATCAGCCGCAGCGTGCCGTTCTCGTCGCCCATCACCAGATAGCTCTTGCCGTCGGGCTGGTACATGGCAATCGGGGAGGAGATGGAATCCACATCCAGCGGCTGGCTCCAGACCTCCTCGCCGGTCTCCTTGTCAAGCGCATAGACCACCGCGCAGGGATCGCCCTCCGTCGCTACATGGTTGAGGCTGAAGATCACTAGATCGCTGATGTCTCCCTGGCCGACAAGCGGAGAAGCCATCGCGCCGGCGTAGACGCCCTCCTTCGCGGTCTTGCTGACGTACTTGCCGGTGATCGCGCCGCTGTGCTGCCAGACGATATCGCCCGTCAGCGCGTCAATCTTCACCAGCTTGATCTCACTGCTGCGCTCGCGCTTGTTGACGACGTTGCCCGCGTAGAGGTACACGCCGTCACCCTCGCACTCCAGCGAAACGGAGCCCATCACGCTGTCCTCCATATCCACGGCCCAGACGCATTGCATCGTATTCATATCGACGCACTGAATTGATCCGGCCAGATCGCCGAAGTAAGCGTAGTCCCCGTAGGTGGCGATGCTGGTGGTAATGCCCTGCTTCGCATTTCTGAGGTTGGTGACATAGCCGTAGGCTGCGCGCTCCGGGTCGATCGTGATCTCCGCGTTCTCCAGATCAAAGTCCGTGTTCATCTCGAGCGTGTAGAGCAGGCCGTTCGCGCCGCCATAGATCACCGTATCCGAATTCGCTTCAACGATGGCGGAGGTGGGAATCGCGCCCTCCTTGGCGGACTTGGAGTTGTCCTCATAGCCCGTCTCAA
>JALFHA010000390.1 GCA_022776785.1 Clostridiales bacterium
TATGCGGGTTTCCCGGGTCGGCAGCCCAATGTTCCCTTATTGTTCAAAAGAAAAAGCAGTTTCAGAGCAGGATGCGAAGCATCCTACGATTGAAACGGGGCTGATTCTGCAAAGCTAGATTTTAGCCGCAAAATAGTATAAATCAGCATGATGCCGATTGCATCACCGACGGAGTGATAGAAGTCCCGCTGCTTCACGATCGAGGCCGAAGCTTTGCAGAAGGACTTACAGAGTAAAAGCTCAGTTTACCTGCGTGCGCCAGTCGCCGTTGACAAAGCCGCTCATGTTCGAGGAGCGCTTGAGGATGCGGCTCACGATGCGCTCGCCCTCGGCGTCCCCGGCGAGCACGGGGCGGTAGTCCGTCCCCTTGTCAAGCTCCGTCAGCCGCAGGGGAACGATGGTCAGCTCCGGCGCGTCGGCGTGATCCTCATAGACGGTGAAGGTCAGCCGCGCGGCGTAGGCGTCCCGGTCGTCGGGATCGACATTGCCGCCGAAGACGAGATTGCCCAGCGAGTAGAGAATATAGCTGTCGTTGTACGCCTCGATGCCCTGCACGATGTGCGGGTGATGGCCCACCACGATGTCCGCACCGGCCTTGAGCGCCGCGCGCCCGATGGTGCGCTGCTCGGCGGTGAAGTCCTCGCGGTACTCGCTGCCCCAGTGGAACGTTGCCACGACGATCTGGCAGCCCGCGTCGCGCAGCGCCTTCACGTCCTTGCTGATGTCCTTTTTGCCGTTGGCGTAGGGGAAGCAGTAGCCCGTCATGCCGACCTTCACGCCGTTCTTTTCAAAGATGCCCAGCAGCCCGCCGCCCGATACCACCAGCCCCGCGGCCTCCAGATTGGCGATGGTGTCCGCCTTGCCCTGCTCGCCGTAGTCCACCGTATGGTTGTTGGCGAGGTTGACGGCCTCCACGCTGCCGAGGGTGAGGATGTCCGTGTACTCCGCGGGGCCCTTGAAGTTGTAGAGCTTCTCCTTTTTCTGCGTCTCCTCGGTCAGCGTGCCCTCGAAGTTGATGAGCGTCAAATCGTCCGAGCCGAAGAGCTCCGTCAGCCCGGAGAGGAACCAGCCGTAGCCCTTTTCCTCGGCGACGCGCTCGAAGCAGTCGTCCCGCTTGCGCAGGTCATCCGTGGAGCCAAGCGTCGTATCGCCCGCGACGGTGATGGTGAAGGTCTTGGGCCAGACGTCCGCCTGCGGTTCTTCGATGACGATTTCGGTCGGGCCGTCTGCGCCGCCAATCACCTCGCCCGGGGCCATGAGCTGGGGCATATCCGGTTCGCCCAGCAGCGTGTACGTCAGGTGCGGGGAGAGCGTCTCATAATCCATCTGCGCGGCGCAGACGGCCGCGGTCATCATCAGCAGGAGGGCCGCAAGCGCGGCGGTGAGGACAGGTTTCATCGGCAGAATTCCTCCGCTTTCAATATTTCATGGGTTTATCGTATCACAGGGGAAAGAAAGAATCAAGCGCTTGCGCTTGAGCGCGCGCTGTGCTATCCTGTGCCTGATGAATCGGGACAGGAGGAAAGGCGTCATGCAGGAGGACAGGCGGTTTCTGCGCGCGCTGCTGAGCGCGCTCATCGCGGAGCGCTCGGACGCGGAGGGGCTGTATGTGCCCCGCGGCGAGGCGGGGATGCGCCGGATGATCCGCGCGCTGCTGGCGATGCGTCCTGCGCCGGAGGGCGGCGATTCGCTGGCGGGCGATATTGCCCGGTTCGAGCGGATGGAGCGGGAAACGGGCGGTTAAGGCGCATCCCGACGCAGCCCCTCGGGCAGGCGCAGGCGCACGTCCTGCGTGGGCACGCGCCGCCAGTCGAAGATGCGGATGAGCTCGTCAAGCGTCGCGGGACGGTTTTCTTCCAATACACCCAGCGAGAAGGCGAGCATCCCGAGGATGGCCTGCGGGCTCATTGCGCGGGAGAGCGTGGTCAGGTCGAGATCGCCGTCGCGCTTGGCGAGGCGGCGGCCCTCGTCGTCGAGCATCAGCGGGATGTGGACGTAGCGCGGCGTGGGCAGGCCCAGCAGGCGCTGAAGGTAGATTTGCCTCGGCGTGGAGGAGAGGATGTCCCGCCCGCGCACGACCTCAGTCACGCCGCTGAGCGCGTCATCCACGACGACGGCGAGCTGGTAGCCAAACAGCCCGTCCGAGCGGCGGACGATGAAGTCGCCGCAGTCGCGCGCGAGGTTCTCCGTCACGCGGCCATAGAGCCCGTCATCGAAGGTGAGCAGCTCGTCCGGCACGCGCACACGCGTGGCGGGTCGGCGCGATTTGGCACGCTCCATGCGCTGCGCCGCCGTGAGCTGCGCGCACGCGCCGGAATAGACGAACTGCGTGTCGCCCGCGTTGGGCGCGGCGCTGGCGTGCAGCTCCGCGCGCGAGCAGAAGCAGGGGTAGAGCGCGCCCTGCGCGTCGAGCTGCGAAAGCGCCCGCTCGTAGACGGCGGCGCGCTCGCTCTGGTAGAGTGGGGGCTCGTCCCAGTCAAAGCCCAGAAAGCGCAGATCCTCCATCGCCTGCGCGGCGAGGCGGCGCGGACAGCGCGGCGGGTCGAGATCCTCGATGCGCAGCAGAAACCGTCCGCCCGTGCTGCGCGCGGACAGATAGGCAAGCAGCGCGCAGGCGATGTTGCCCAGATGCAGCCGTCCGCTGGGCGTGGGCGCAAAGCGCCCCGTGACGCCCGCGCCGCTCATGCGTCCGTGATGGGGGAGCGCTGCGCGCTGCCGCGCTTTTCCCCCTCGGGCAGAATCAGCTCAATCTCCAGCCGGTCAAAATCGACGCTTTCGGTGAAGTGCTCCTTCGTGTAGGCCGTGCGGCCGAATTTTTCGAACTCCCGGTTGTGCTTGGGCAGCTGAAGCGGGCGCTGCACGTCGAAGCGGCGGCAGATTTCCAGAAAGGCGTCTTCGATGCCGCCGTCCTCGATTTCCACGGTCTCGCTGCGCGCGATGCGATGGTTTTTGATGAGCCGCCCCCAGAGGCGATGGTTGGCCATGACGTTTCTCCTTTACGCCGCGCGAAAAATGCGGTATAATATCATTTCACGGCGAAGCTGCCGCGCTGGCGGGCGTCATGCGCGCAGCTCCTGCTCAGGGCGCGCTGGGCCCGGCGTTATTCGATATTGTAACGGATAGAGAGGAATTTGTAAAGTCATGCGACTGACGGTTTGTCCGCTGTTCTCCGGCTCCTCGGGCAACAGCGTTTACATTGCCTGCGGCGGCGTGCGCCTGCTGGTGGACGCGGGCGTCAGCGCGGCGCGCGTGGAGGCGAATCTCGATGAAATCGGCGTCAGCCCGGAGGAGCTGGATGCGATTCTGGTGACGCATGAGCATATCGACCACATCCGCGGGCTCGGCGTGCTCAGCCGCAAGTACGGCGTGCCGATTTACGCCAACGAGGGCACGTGGTGCGGCATCGAGCAGAAGGAATCCGGCATCCCCATGCGCTGCCGGAGGACGTTTTATACCGGGGAGGAGTTCTCTGTGGGCCGCATGAGCGTGCGCCCCTTCGCCATTCCGCACGACGCGCAGGAGCCTGTGGGCTACGCCTTCTCCTGCGGAACGCTCACCTGCGGCGTAGCGACGGACATCGGCTGCGTGCAGGAGGGCTGGATGCGCGCGGTATCGGGCTGTCAGGCGCTGGTGCTGGAGGCCAACCACGACGTGGAGATGGTTGAGCGCGGGCCGTATCCCGCGCACCTCAAGCGGCGCATCCTCAGCAGGCGCGGCCACCTCAACAATGAGGACTGCGCAAGGGCGCTGCTTCAGCTGGCTGCGCAGGGAACGCGCGCTGTCTTTCTGGCGCATCTTTCTGCTGACAATAATTTACCTGAATTGGCATATAATACGGTATGCGGCGCTCTGGAGCGCGCAGGCTACGCTGTGGGCGCGGATATGAGCGTGCGCGTGGCGCGGCGTGACTGTGTTTCGGATATGCTCGTGCTTGAGGACGGGCAGGGCCGCGCAGCGGATTGACAGGTGGGGGCGAAGGATGAGCTTTCCGCGCGCACGCGCGGACAACCATGAGGACAGGAGGCATGTCTGTGACGACGGAACTGACGCTTGAGCTGACGCAGGATACGGAGGAGGGCCTTTGTGAACTGGCCCAGTCGCTGGGATATTCGCGCGAGATGGCCGCGGTGTATGCCATCCGGCTGGTGACGGCCTGTATGCGGGAGGGGCTGCTCGCCGACGTGCCGCCCGTGGTGTGGCCCGAGCAGACGCGCATGACCGGCACTGGCGGCAAGGTGCTGGCCTTCCGCGCGCCGCAAAAAAACGCGCGAAACGGGGAATGAGCGCATAGCCGCACGCCTTTCTGCGCAGACTGCGCGCGGAAAGGAGTGAATTTTCAATGGACAAACTCTCTTTGGTGCTGGTCATCATCGGGGCGATCAACTGGGGGCTGGTGGGCCTGTTCCAGTTTGATCTGATTGCGTTCCTCTTCGGCGGGCAGGCCGCGCTGGTCTCCCGCGTGCTTTACACCATTGTGGGCGCGGCGGGGCTGTGGAGCATCTCGCTGCTCTTCACCGGACACGAGCGGCATGAGGAGCACATGCACGCCCACGCTGACGGCGCGAGCATCTGATTTCGCAGAAAAAACGGCATACAGCCCCGCCTTCCGTCAGGAAAGGCGGGGCTGCTTTATGGCACGCACAGGGGGATGGCGATGCGCAGCGTGAAGACGCCGCTCTGCGCCTGAAAGGTGCAGATGCCCCTCCTTTGCTGCACGATGGACTGAATGCTGCGGCAGCCGTAGTGCCGCCCCTGCTTGCCGGAGAGGGGCAGGTCGCCCTGCATGGCGACTTCGCCGGCGAAGGGGTTTTTGATTTCGACCAGCAGGTTGCCCTGCCGGACATGGAGCAGCACATCGACGGTCCGGCAGGCGTCCTCAGGCAGGGCGGCTGCCGCCTCGCAGGCGTTTTCAAGGCCGTTGAGCAGGAGCGCGCACAGCTCCGTGTCGGGCAGGGGCAGCGTCTTTGGAAGCGCCGCCCTGACGGATACGCGCACGTCCCTCTCAGTAGCCTTGGCCTGAAAGGCGCTCAGCAGGAGATTGACCGTCTCGTTTTCACAGTACCGTGCGGGCACGAGGGCGTCGATTTCGCTCTCCGTGCTGCGAATGTAGGCAAGGGCCTGCTCCTGCCTGCCCGATGCGATCAGGCTGCCGAGCATGGACAGGTGGTGGCGCAGATCGTGGCGGTAGATGGCCGTTCGCTCCTCGATGGTGCGCAGGGCGGCGATTTCATGCTGAGCGCACGCAAGCTCCAGCTCCAGCGCGTCCGCCTGACACTGCACCTGGCTGCTCCGGCTCAGCTCGCGCTGGTAGGCGATGGCGAACAGGATGAAGGTGAGCACCGTCCCCGTGGGCATCAGCTCGCGGAACACCTCGGCGTCGGCGTAGCGCTGGTGCGTATACCGCATGAAATAGTCGTACAGATAGTAGATGACCGGCAGCAGGCCAAATCCGCCGCGGGAGGAGGCGTCGCTGCTGAGTATATGATGGATGGCGCCCAGAACAAGCCGGTCAAGCAGCAGAAGAAGCATGTGGCACGCGGACAGATGGAGGACAAGGGTGACGGTGGGCGCCAGGCTGAGCGTGCCGATGAGCAGGCCGAGCCAGCGCAGAAGCTGGCACAGGGCATAGGCGATGGCGACGGACACCACGGCTTTATACCATCCGGTCCGGCAGAGGAGCGCTAGGAGCAGCAGCAGCGGCAGGTGGACGAGAAGCGGATAGAGCGCCCATACCTGCTCGACGCCCTGCGCCTGAAGCATCACGCCCTGAAGAATCAGCAGCGCCGGGCAGGCGGCCGCAAGAAGCCGCCATTCCCTGAGCGTGAAGGCGCCCAGGGCGATGCGCAGGCTGACATAGGAGCCGAAGAAAAAGACATAGATGTAATACAGGATGTCGTAGATCAGCACGTCAGCTCACTCCTCTGCGTCGTCGAATAGATAGGCGATGTACTGCCTGCGAACCTGCTGATACAGCAGACGGGAGATGGGCAGGTTGTCGCCCGGGGTCAGCGCGCAGCCGTCAGGCGACAGGCTTACAACGTGGCGGAGGTTGACGATGTAGGAGCGGTGAATCTTGACAAACTCCGGCCGGGCGAGCAGGTCGGCCTCAAAGCCTGCGATCGTGCCGGGAATCTGGCGGACCTGTCCGTCTGTCTGGTGAAAGTACAGCTTCTTCTGGTTTACCTCCAGATAAGCAAGCTGGCTGTATGGAATCCGGCAGACGCTTTTGCCGCTTAGCAGGCGGATGTACTGCTGCGTGCGGCCTTCCTCCGCAGCAAGCCGGTCAAGCAGCGCGATGAGCGTATCCTTCTGCACGGGCTTGAGCAGGTAGTCATGCGCCCTGACCTGAAAGCCCTGATAGGCGTATTCCTTAAACGAGGTCAGAAAGACGATTCCGGCATCCTCGTCAAGCCGGCGGATTTCCTGCGCGGCGGCGATACCGTCCATACCGGGCATCTTCACATCGAGAAAATAATGGGTGAAGGGCTTTTCGGCGGCGGCGCTGAGCATGGCCTGCGCATCGTCAAACAGCCGGTATTGCAGCGGACATCTGCGGGCGGAGGCATATTCCTCCATCACGGCTGCGAGCTGATGGAGCAGCTGCGGGTCGTCGTCACAAAGGGCGATGTACATGGGTTCACCTCGGGAGAGCTTCTTCACCGCCATTTTAGCACATCGCAGGAGGGATGGCAAACCGCTTCGCGCTGATTGGCTCAGCATTTCGGGCGCGCAGAACGACATTTCGGGAAGGAAGGCTTCAAGCCCGCGGATTGGGATGCTATAATGCAGCTATCAATCCCTGTTCCGGCGCTGAGCAGGGCCGGGAACAGAAAAATGGAAGGGTGTTTGATGCTGATGAAGAAGCTGCTTGCCGCTGCACTGTGCCTGACGATGGCGCTGTGCATGACCGCCGCCGTATGCGCTGAGGGCGTGGAGAGCCTGTTCGACGGCACATGGGTGCAGTTCGAGGA
>JALFHA010000411.1 GCA_022776785.1 Clostridiales bacterium
TCGCCGTCATGCAGCTTGTCCATGACGGGCGCGGTCTTGCTCGGCGCCCAGCGCAGGTTGACAAAGCCGCCGGTCGTCGCCGGGCGCACCACCACGGAATAGCTGGCGACCTGCTTGAAGTCGGCGTAGCTGGCGGAGCTGGTGGTCTCGGTCGTGCTGCTCGTCGTGCTGACTGCCGTGGGCTTCTTGCTGGTGAGGTAGCGGCTGAAAACGTAGCCCGTCACGGTCTTGCCATGGAGCTTGACAGAGATGTGGGACCAATCGCCCTGCTTGGTCTTGACCGTCACCTGCGTGCCATAGGGGATCTTACCGATCACGTTGTCCGCATCGGTGGTCGCGCTGGAACGGATGCGCAGCGCACAGCCGCTCTGCGTCTTGACATAGGCGGTGGAATCCGCCACCGCCGCAGTGGGAATCACAGCCAGCGCCAGAAGCAGCGCCGCGCAGAGCATGGAAAGAATTCTCTTGGTCATGGGATAGCCTCCTTGTCCTTTTGAAGTGTTCTCTATCTGGAAAAGCATCAGGGGCGGTCATGCGTATCCTCCTGTCCGTCCATTCTGCCATACCAGCCGGTGATGCGCGCCAAATGCGCGTTTGTGTCCTCCGCCCACGAATACTCGCGCAGGTATTCCCCCGCATAGCGCCGGACAGCCTGCGGTTCTCCATCCAGTATTCTATACAAATCACAATCCACCTGCTCGCGGACAATCCATTTTTCCCGATTGCTCATGCCGACAATCTGCGCCGCGCCCACCTCCCGAAGCGAATCCATCAGCCGCTTGGCGGTCATGCGCATCAGCGCGCCGGTGTTGCGGTCGCGGGGCCTGTCCGGCCACAGGCAGGCGATGGCCTCGCCCGAGGATACACCTGCGCCCGCTCTGTCCACCAGCAGAGCCAGCAGCTCGCTGGCCTTGCTGCCGGAAAGGTGCAGCACCGCGCCGTCCACCTCCACGCGGAAGGTCGGTATCGTCTGTATGCGCACGCGGTAGGACTGCGGCGGGCGGATTCTGGCGGCCTTGGCCAGCTCGCGGCGGATGTCCTCGCGGGTGTACGGCTTGAGCACATATCCGATCGCCCCCACGCCGAAGGCCTCGAGTGCGTGCTGGCTGTACGCCGTGATGAAGACCACGCTCGTTGCCGGGCTGACCTGCTGCAGCATCCTGGCCAGCTCCAGCCCGCCCACGCCGCCGCCGAGCTCCAGATCCAGAAACGCCACGTCAGCCGTATTCTCCCGGGCCCAGTCAAGCACTGCCTGCGCGCCGTCGAACAGCAGCAGGCTGTTCACGCAGTCAAGCGGTTCCGCCGTCAGGCGGAAGTTCATGCGGGCAGGCAGCTCGTCGTCCACATAGATGACCTTCATCTGAACGCCTCCTTCTCCGGGATGCGCAGGATGACGCGCGTTCCCTGGCCGGGACTGCTTCTGATCTCCATCTCGCCCGATACCATGCGCTCAAGCCTGAATCGCACGTTGTCAAGCGCGACCGACCGGCGCCCGTCCTTATGCTTTTCAATCGCCGCTGGATCAAAGCCCTCTCCGTCGTCCTCCACCTCGATGCGCACAAAGCCCTCCCTGTGCGCAGTGCGCAGCACGACGGTGCCACCCTCCGGCCTTTTGAGCAGGCCGTGGCGAATCGCATTCTCCACAATCGGCTGGAGGATCAGCGGCGGCAGGCAGAAGCCCCTGACCCCGATCTCCTCCCTCAGCCGGATTCTCTCGCCGAAGCGCATCTGCTCCAAAGCGACATAATCCTCCGTGCGCGTCAGCTCGCTTTCAAAGGCAACAGGTCTGTCCTCCGCCATCGTGTCGATGTTGCTGCGCAGGTAGCGCGCAAAGCGCACCACCGTCGCATCCGCCTGCTCCGGGTCGTATTTGCACATCCCGCTGATCGTGTTGAGCACGTTAAAGATGAAGTGCGTGCGAATCTGGCTCATCGCCAGCGTCACGCGGCTGTCACGCAGCTCCGCCTCCAGCGTTGCGCTGCGCTGCGCTTCGCGCAGGCTCCTGCCCATCACCGTTAGCACGAAGGGCAGACAGACCGCCCCGCAGACAAGCATCGTCACAAGGCTCACCATGCCGTCGCCCAGCCAGCCGAACCACGCGTTCACCGCATCCAGCATCAGCGAAGCCATCACCGCGGAGAGCAACGCAGCCTTTGCGCGCATGGCCGGAGTCCTTCCCCTGCCCATCAGCGTGCGCAGACAGCAGACGAGCGCCAGGCAGCAGCAGGGCAGCAGCGCCGCGCGGAATACGGCCATCGCGTCGTAGAGCAGCAGCAGGCGCAGCAGCGCCGCCATGAGCAGCACCGCCGTCACGCCGCCAAGCGCCGACGCCGCGCGGCGCACGGCCCGTCCGCCGCGTCCGCCCAGCTCGCCCGCGCAGAGCAGCAGCGCGGCGATCGCCATGAACATCATGCACATCTGCTCCGAGCTGGTGACAAACGCATGGCGCAGGCTTGCGGACAGCATGTTCCGCTCTGCCATCAGCACGCCGTGGCAAAAGATCATCAGCGCCAGGGGCAGCAGCGTGCCGCCTGTTTTCACGCCCATCAGGCCTGCCGTGACGCTCATGGAAAGCACCATCAGCGCCAGCACCGCCTCCGCCGCGCCCAGTACCCGGAGCGGAAAGCTCTCCCTGTCCAGCTGCTCGCGCAGGCGATTCTCGTTGGCGATATAGACGTTATCAAGAAATGTGTTGTAGGCGTCTGCGTTCGCCCCCGCGGGATGCGGATTGTGCAGCGTGACGCTCAGCTCGTCTCCGGGGGAAAAATCCGCTTCGTCCAGCAGCAACCACGTTCTGCCGCAGAGGCTGAAATCGACGCTGCCCTCCGGCAGACCCGTCTGGCACACAGTCTCCCCATTGACGGCAACGGTCGCCGTGATATGGTCAAGCAGCAGGTGCATTTGCATGGGAAAGGGCCATTGCTCCGGCAGGCGCATCCTCAGCGTCAGGTCGCCCTCGCGCGCGCTGAAGCGCTGCCCCTCCTCAAGCGGCAGAAAGTGCTGCCCGTCCGTGCTGTATTCGGTAAACCACTTCAGGGGTACGCACAGGCTCGAGCTGCTCTGCTCGCTCGTCACGCTGAGCACGGCCAACGTCACCGCAGCCAGCGCCAGCAGCATGGCAAACGCCTTTTTCATCGCCTTCCTCAGCTCCCCTGCCGGTCTTTTCACAGCCCTATCATATCATAAATTGATTATACAGGTAAAGTGTAACAAAAGCGTAACACCGCAAAGCCCGCCTTCGTCTCCATTGCTCCCAGCGTCTGCAAAATTCAAAACTGCCGCCTGAAAAAATCTGCGCATTATCCTTTAATACTGTCTTGCCCTTAAAAGCTCGAATATAAGCGCGAAGCGAAGAAGGGAGTTTGAGGGATGAAATCCCTCAAGCAGGTTTGGGCGGCAGCCCAATGTTCCCT
>JALFHA010000002.1 GCA_022776785.1 Clostridiales bacterium
TATGCGGGTTTCCCGGGTCGGCAGCCCAATGTTCCCTTATTGTTCAAAAGAAAAAGCAGTTTCAGAGCAGGATGCGAAGCATCCTACGATTGAAACGGGGCTGATTCTGCAAAGCTAGATTTTAGCCGCAAAATAGTATCAATAGGCGGTGGGCGTGGAAAAGATGCTGAAGACCGCTGCCGAGCAGTACGCCGATCATGAGGCCATTTCTGCGCTGGCCGAAACCGTTGCCCGGCAGTGGGCGGCCTATCAGGCGAAGCCTATGGGGTACTTTGATTCCGTTGAGCTGATGGAGCTGGACACGCTGGTGGGCGGCAAGGGCGTCAACGATCCCGAGCTGGTCAGAACCCTTTGCGAGGGTACTTCCGCCGCCATTGACTGGCTGGACACCAACGGCATCACGCTGCACAACGTCTCCGGCTTTGGCGGTGCATCCGTCAAGCGCATTCATCGCTCGGTCAACGACGAGGGCAAGGTGGTTTCCGTCGGCGCATACATGATTCCGCTGATGCAGAAGAACTGCGAGGCGCGCGGCGTCCAGATTCTTCTTAACACGACGGCAACGGCCATTCTGACAGATGACAGCGGTGCGGCTGTCGGCGTCCGCGGCACGGATACAAACGGCAGCACTGTCACTGTGAATGCCAAGAGCATCGTTCTCGCAACCGGCGGCTTTGGCGCGAATCTGGAAATGGTCACGCAGTACAAGCCCGAGCTGGCCGGTTTCATGACGACCAATGCCGCGGGCATCCTGGGCCAGGGCATTGAGATGGCCGCCGCCGTCGGTGCGGATACCGTGGACATGGATCAGATTCAGATTCATCCTACCGTCGAGGCCAACACGGCTTCCCTCATTACCGAAGGCTTGCGCGGTGACGGCGCTATTCTCGTCAATGCGAACGGCGAACGCTTCATCGACGAGGTGGGAACGCGCGATGTGGTTTCCGCCGCTGAAATCGCTCAGCCGGGCAGCTTCGCTTATCTGATTGTCGATCAGGCCATGGTCGATGCGTCCAGCGTCATTCAGGGCTACATCAAGAAGGGATTTACAACAGCCGGCGCGACCTATGAGGAGCTGGCCCGGGCGCTGGACATGGACGCCGCCGTGTTTGCCGACACGATGAACGCATGGAACGGCTATATGGAGGCGAAGAACGATCCCGACCTTGGCCGGACCAGCTTTGCAAGCCCGCTGAATCATGGGCCGTACTACGCCATCAAGGTGACGCCCGGCGTGCATCATACCATGGGCGGCGTGACCATCAATGCCTCCACCGAGGTGCTGAAGGCGGATGGAAGCGTTATCCCGGGCTTGTTTGCCGCCGGCGAGGTGACGGGCGGCGTGCATGGCGCAAACCGATTGGGCGGTACCGCTGTGGCGGACTTCGTTGCCTTCGGACGCATCGCTGGTGAGAACGCTGTCAGCTACGCAAAGGCGAAATAAGGGAACTGAAAAGCGAAGGACCTATACCTGACGGTGAGCTTATGCTAATCAGGTAAGAACTCCAGAAGGTAATGCTTTAATCGAAGAACAGTATGAGCCCAATTCCGCTCCTGATGCTTTTGTATACGGTCATATACAGTGACTCATCCGCTGGGGCTTATTTCACGACATCGTCAAGGCGAAGCCGGACGCCCTGTGCTGCCAGCTCCTTCTGCAGCTCGTCTGTGTGCAGCGAGGACAGTTCGTCCGTCATCGCCATCGCCAGCCCGGCGGCCTGCCCGGTGACGGCGCACGTTGGAATGACACGGGTGATGTCCCACATGGCATCGGTGACGCTGATGATGCGTCCGGCAGCCATGCAATTACTGAGGACGTCTGTGTGCAGTGTGCGCAGCGGCAGCTCGTAGGCGGGGCCACGCCTGCGCCAGTCACCCGTCATGCCGATGCTGTCCTCAAAGTGGCGATGATCCTCGGCGTCATCCAGCGTGTAAGCGCCGCAGATGCAGCGCGTCATGCGCAGCTGCGGGATGGTGGCCAGCGCGCTGAGGCTGTGCGCCTCGGACACGGGGCCATTTTTGAGGAAGGTTTCAAGGCTTTGCGCGTGGCAGGAAAGCAGCGCGCGGGACAGTTCGTCCGTATCGATGCCGGAGATGCGGCTGCCGCGAATGGCATCGGGTACTTCCGCGGACGCATCGTCGGATAGCACGTCCGCTGCGCCAACCATGCGCAGGGTGTTGGCACCTGCCTGCGTTTCATAGAACCACGCAGCGGGAAGGTTGCCCTTGGCATACAGGCGCGTGGGCTCCCCGGCTAGATGAAAGAGATCGGCATCGCCCGTCGCATCGACGGCGCTGCGCACAGGAATCGCAAATCGCCCATCCTTGTTTTCGGCAATCAGATGGGTGATTTTGTTTTGTCTGCGCATCACCTGACAGACGGTTGTGCCGTAGAGGATGGTGACGCCCGCCTGCGTGAGCAGCTGCTCAGCCAGAACGGCAAAGACCTGCGCATTGTAGCGCACCTCGTAGCGCTGATGGCCATGCTCGCCGGAGCCGCCCAGCCAGGTGTCGGGATAACCCCGCTCCCAACCGTGAGAGATGGAGAGGCGCAGCAGCTCCTCGGCGATGCCAAAGCAGAGCTGATGCCCCATACCATCGCACAGAGGGAGATAGATGGTAACAAGCCCCAGCGTGGCCAGCCCACCTAGAGCGTACATGCGCTCAAGAAGCAGCACGCGGCTGCCCGCTCTGGCTGCGGCAAGGGCGGCGGAAATGCCCGCAATGCCGCCGCCGGCGACGACGACGTCATAGTTCTCATAGCGGACGGGGAGCTCTCGCTCAGGCTCGATGACGGTTCTGTTGGTGGACATATTGATTTCCTCCTGTTGCAGGTATCGGTTTGCTTCCTTTAGCGTCTGCCCGGCTTCCTGCGGCTGGCGAGCAGTGTGCGCAGGCTGAAATTGAAGAAGGAGGTGGGCCGCGTCCATTTCAAGCCGGTCTGCTTCCCAATCAGCGCTTTGAGCGAGGCAGCGTCCGGGGCGACGGTTGTCTTGTCGATCATGTAGGCGGAGAGCCTGCTGATGTACAGATAGAGGTAGCCCTCGTCCTCGACCAGACGGATCAGCGAGGAATAGGCGATGCGCTGCGGCTCCCCGTCGCCGCCCTCTCCGGCGTCGAGCAGGATTTCCGTGGGGCTGAAGCGATAGCGGGTGAAGGGGAAGCGCCCGTTCATGCTGGCTATGACCTTGCCGGCGCGGACCTTGGCGGGGGTATCGGTATTCATGCACAGCCAGCAGCCCGCAAACAGGCACAGGACGGACAGAACGGCGTTCCCGCCGGAGATGCCCAGGCCAATCAGGATCAGCCCGCATACGGCCTGAACAGCCTTGCGGCCGAAGCAGAAGGTATTGTACTGGGTCTTGGAGAGCTGGCGGAGCGTCTGCTCCGTGTGGCGCATGGAGGCGGTCATCATGGAAAAACCTCCGTTCTCGCTGAATCCAGCGCAGTATGGCAAAGCGCGACAAAATAGGATGGTATTGTTGTACCATATTATCAGGACGGCAGCAAGTCCTATGTTGCGAAATACTGATACTATGTTTCTGCAAAACTGGGCGAATCGGCCAGAGGACAAAGAAAATTCTGAAAATATTTCACAAGTAAATTGTATTATTTTGATAGATGTAAAAGGTCGAAATGTCTAAAATAGTATTCAAGAAGATGAGCGAAGTGATGAATGATTCGCCGAAATTCCCGCTAAACAGCGTGTTTTGCCCAAAGCTGCGAAACAGATGAAACCTTTCTGGAGGGGATCGCATATCGCGCTTTGGCTTCCTGCGGCATGAACGGCAAGGAAGATTTGCCGTAAAAAATATGCGAAAAGGAGAATGACCCATGAAGAAGAACCTGAAAAAGCTGTTTGCCCTGATGCTGGCGCTTGCGCTGGTGCTGGTGCTCGGCATGAGCAGCGCGATGGCAGAGAGCAAGCCCATCGTCCTGCGCGTGAACATGTCCGAGGGCGCGGCGAGCAACAAGTCCCTGGCCATTGAGGAGGTCAAGAAGGAGATCGAGGAGAAGACCGAGGGCCGCGTTGTGGTGGAGATTCACAACAACGGCGAGCTGGGCACCTTCCAGGACGACGTCGAGGCCATCGTCAGCGGCGCGAACATCGTCTCTGGCACCTCCCCGTCCGCGTACTGCGATTACGGCAGTCCCGACCTGATGGGTCTGGATCTGATGATGTGCATGCGCAGCTACGAGGACTGCGACACGCTGAACCAGTCTGAGCTGTTCGCGGAGCTGAGCAAGCAGCTGGAGGAGAGCTCCGGTATCAAGGCGCTGGCCGTGAACTGGGGCAACATGCCGCGCTGCGTGCTGGCCAACAAGCCGATCAACACCGTTGAGGATCTCAAGGGCATGATCGTCCGCGTGCCGCTGGCCGCCTACATCGCCTTCTTCAGCCGCCTTGGCTG
>JALFHA010000004.1 GCA_022776785.1 Clostridiales bacterium
TGCGCAGCATGATCCGGGGGAAGGAGAGCGTGGTCTGGCCCAAGCCGCAGGAGGATCCCATCCGCTATCTGTCGGTGATGTTCAGCGCGCCGCCTGCGCTGGTGCGCCTGCTGGTGGAAAGCTACGGCGAGCACGGTGCGCTGGAGATCCTGCGCTACCGCCCGAAGGAGCGCAGCGTCAGCATCCGCGTCAACGCTCTGCGCTGCGACGACGCGCGCCTGCGCAGTCTGCTCGCCGACGACGAGCTGAGCTTTGAGCCCGGACTTTTGCCGGGCATGTACAGGGTGCACGGCGCGGGCGACCTGACCCGGATGCGCGCCTTCCAGAACGGCCTGTTCACCATTCAGGGTGAGAGCTCCGTGCTCGCCGCGCGCATGGTCGGCGCAAAGCCCGGGCAGACGGTGCTCGACGCCTGCGCCGCGCCGGGCGGCAAGACCGCCGTGCTCAGCGAGATGATGAACGACACGGGCCGCGTTTTCGCGTGGGATACGCACGCGCATCGCGTGGAGCTCATCCGCGGTACAGCGAACAGGCTCAAGCTGGAGAACGTGCGCCCCGCCGTGAAGGATGCGCGCGTGCCCCGGCCCGATATGGCGATGACGCTCGACGCGGCGCTGGTGGACGCGCCCTGCTCCGGCACGGGCGTGATGCTGGAAAAGCCGGACGTGAAATACCGCGTGACCGGGGAGGGCGTCAGCGAGCTGATGGCCGTGCAGCGCGACATTCTGGACGCGGTGGCGCCGATGGTGCGCGTGGGCGGCACGCTGGTGTATTCCACCTGCTCCATCCTGCCGTGCGAAAACGCCGAGCAGGTGCGCGCGTTCCTTGCGCGTCACCCCGAATATGAGCTTTCGCCGATGGCGGGCGAGCTGCCCGAGGCGCTGCGCGAGCAGGAGACGGAGCTGGGTCTGCAGCTCCTGCCCAGCAGGGACGGCACGGACGGCTTCTACATCTGCCGCCTGCGCAGGGCGAGGGCATAAGCGATGGCGGAAAACGAAAAGACCCAGCTCCTGTCGATGAACCCGCAAGAGCTAGGCGAAGCCCTCAGAGCGATGGGGCAGCCCGCCTTCCGGGCGAAGCAGCTCTTTTCATGGCTGCATCAGGGCGTGCCCTTTGAGCAGATGAGCAACCTGCCCCGCACGCTGCGCGAGCAGCTCCGGCAGACCTGCGAGGACAACCCTGTGCGCGTGCTGGAGACGATCACCTCAAAGCTCGACGGCACGGTCAAGCTGCTCTACGCGCTCCCCGACGGGCACGTCATCGAGGGCGTGCTGATGCGCTACAAGTATGGCAATACGCTCTGTCTGTCCACGCAGGTGGGCTGCCGGATGGGCTGCGCGTTCTGCGCCTCCACGCTCGACGGCTGCGCGCGCAGCCTGACGCCGGGGGAGATGCTCGGCCAGATCATCTGCGCCAACGGCGTGCTCGCCGCGCAGGCCAGGGAGGGCGAGCGCTCCGCCGTGGGCAACATCGTGCTCATGGGCAGCGGCGAGCCGTTTGACAACTATGACAACGTCGTCAAATTCCTGCGCATCCTGCGCATGGAGGGTGGGCTGTGCATCGGGATGCGCAGCGTGTCGCTGTCCACCTGCGGGCTCGTGCCGCAGATGCTCCGGTTTGCGGATGAGGAGCTGCCGGTCACGCTGTCGCTCTCGCTGCACGCGCCCAACGATGAGGTGCGCCGCCAGCTCATGCCGGTGGCGCGCAGCTATGCGATGGACGACGTGCTCGCCGCCTGCCGCCATTACATCGAAAAGACCGGGCGGCGGGTCATCTTCGAATATGCGCTGGTGCACGGCGTTAACGCCGCGCCGGAGCAGGCCGTCGAGCTGGCGGCTCGCCTGCGCGGAATGCAGTGCCATGTCAATTTGATTCCGCTCAACAGCGTGCCCGAGCGCGGTTTGCGCGGCGTGAGCGAGCGCGAGGTGGAGGCCTTTAAGCAGGCGCTCGAGCGCCAGCACATCTCCGTGACGCGCAGGCGGGAGATGGGCGACGACATCGAGGGCGCGTGCGGCCAGCTTCGCAGGCGCTACCTCGGACAGCAGACGCACGCCGACGCTCACACGGAGGGCTGAGCGCGTGCATTTTTGCGGAATAGGAAAAAAGAAGCGGGCGGCTCAGCCTGCGGCGGGGAGGAGAACGGCTTTGGCAGCGACGCTCAGGACGGACAGGGGAAGGATTCGCAGGCAGAATGAGGATGCGGCGTTCATGGATGAGAAGCGCGGCGTTTTTGCCGTGGCCGACGGCATGGGCGGCCATCTGGCGGGCGAGGTCGCCAGCAGCATGGCGGTGGACGCGGTGCGGCGCATGGCTGCCAAGCATGATGCGCCGAGCATCGCCGTGCTGCGCGATACGGTGCAGGACGCGCACCGCGAGATCCTTGACCGCGCCCTGACCAGCCCCGCGTGCAGCGGCATGGGCACGACGCTCTCGCTGCTCTGGCGCGGCGGCAGCTACGTCTATATCGCGCATGTTGGCGACAGCCGCATCTATCGCCAGCGCGGCGGCAGGCTCGAGCAGATCACACAGGATCACTCCCTCGTGGCCGAGATGGTGCGCGGCGGGCTGATCACTGCCGAGCAGGCGCGCACGCATCCGCGGCGCAACATCATCACCCGCGCGCTGGGCACGCCGGGGGACAATACGCCTGACCTCCTTGCCGCGGACACGAGACCTGGCGACGTGTGGCTGCTGTGCAGCGACGGGCTGACCGGCATGGTGGAGGATGCGGACATTGAGCGCGCCATCGCGGAAAACCCGCTGGAGCAGGCGGCCGACGCGCTGCTGCGCATGGCCCTTGAGGCGGGCGGCAGGGACAACATCACGCTGATACTCTATCGGCACGACGGGCAAACGCCTCAGGCGCGCGGGGAGGAAACGACGTGGAAGCGAGACTGATCGGAAAAATCGTCAGCCGCCGCTTCCGCGTCGAGGATGTCGTCGGGCGAGGCGGCATGGCGATCGTCTACCGTGCCTTTGACCTCAAAAGCCGGCAGACGGTGGCGCTCAAGGTGCTGCGCGAGGAATACGGGGACGATCCCGAATACCGCGAGCGCTTCAGGCGGGAGGCGGAGGTCGGCCGCAAGCTGAATCACCCCAATATCGTCAACATGATCGATTCGGGCAGCGTCGGCGGGATATCCTATATCGCGCTTGAATACGTGGACGGGCAGACGCTCAAGGAGATCATCACCCAGTCCGGACGGCTGGGGCAGGAGCAGGCTGTGCGCTATGCGCTGCAAATCCTCGCGGCGCTCTCCCACGCGCATCAGCGCGGCGTCATCCACAGGGACATCAAGCCCCAGAACGTGATGGTCACCCGGAATGGACAGGTGAAGATCGGCGACTTCGGCATCGCCGGCATGGCGGACACCAAGACCCTGACCTCCGACGGCAATGTGATGGGCTCGGTGCACTACTTCTCGCCCGAGCAGGCCAAGGGGATGAAGGCGACGGAGGCCTCCGACCTGTACTCCGTCGGCGTGATTCTCTATGAAATGCTCGCCGGGCATGTGCCCTTTGAGGGGGAGACGGCGGTCTCCGTGGCGATGATGCACCTGATGCAGACGCCTGCGCCCATCGAGGAGGAGGCGGATGTCTGCCGCGCGGTGGAGCTCATCGTCAAGAAGGCGCTGGAAAAGCAGCCGCAGGATCGCTACCAGAGCGCAGAGGCCATGACCCGAGACCTGCGCCGCGCGCTGCGCCATCCGGACGGCACATTCATGGAGCAGAGGCGCCGCACCATCGAGGAGGTGCCGACGCAGATCGTGCAGGATGTGCGCCGCAGGCGCAAAAAGGCCGGACTGCTGCCCAGACTGGCGACGGCGTTCGTGCTGCTGCTGGCGCTCTCGCTCATTGCCGTGGGCGGACTGCGCTTCTACCGCTCGATGTTCGTGGTGACAAAGATGCCCGATCTCGCTGGGCTCGACGAGGCGACGGCCAAGCGCATGGTCGAGAGTGCCGGGCTGCGCGCGGAGGTGCTCTATGCCTACAGCGGCGAGGCCGAGGGGTATGTTAGCTCCCAGTCGCCCGTGGCGGGCTACGAGGTGGAGCGGGGCGGTCTGGTGACCGTCACCGTCTCCAAGGGCAGCGGCATGATGTCCGTGCCCCGGCTGACGGGCATGGCGCAGGAGAATGCGCTCGACCAGATCGCGGCGCAGGGCTTTGCCTGCGGCGAGGTGGAGGTCGCGCCCAGCGAGATGCTGCGCGGAACGGTCATCGCCCAGAGCCCGGAGGCTGGTACGAACGCGCAGGTCGGCAGCAGGGTGAGCATCACCGTCTCCGGCGGGCGCGTCATCGTGCCGGAGCTGGTGGGCCAGCGTGAGGAGGAGGCCCTCTCGCGCATCCAGTCCGTCGGGCTGACGACTGGGCTGATTACCTATGAGCCTGTGGACAGCGCCCGGCAGGACGGCATCGTGCTCTCGCAGTCGCTGGAAAAATTCGAGCAGGTGCTCCCCGGCAGCGAAATCGAGATGACTGTGGGCTTCTACGACAAGCGCAAGTATACCGCGACCGTGCAGGTGACGGTGGCCGTCCCGGCGGAGGGCGTGGGCGTGCGTGTGACGCTGGTGGGAGAGGACGGCAAGGAGACCGACATGTACGCCGCAAACCTGACCGATCCGGGCGAGACGAAGATCAGCGTGGAGCTGCGCAGCGAAACGAGCGGCGTGAGGACGTGGCGGCTGTATCTGGACGGCGGCTTCAAGAGCGAGGCCACGGCGGTGCTGCAATAGCCGAAGAATGCGCGAAGCGATGAGGGGAGGCGGCAACGCATCCTCATTTGCGAAGGCATTGCGCAGAGCAGTCAGGAAGCGAAGCGAGACCTGACGGGGCTGCTGAATCAATGGCAATGATTTGCAGTATGTGCAGTATGCTTATTTCGAGCATCGCATGAAGCGGTATTCATAATCGGCGTATAAAACGAACGGGAGACATCATGACGGGAAAGATCATGCGGGGCATCGGCAGCTTTTACACCGTGCTCTGCGACGAGGACGG
>JALFHA010000084.1 GCA_022776785.1 Clostridiales bacterium
CGGGGCTGATTCTGCAAAGCTAGATTTTTGCCGCAAAATAGTATTACAGGCCAAATGGGAACAGGAAAAGGACGTGCATGTGCGTCGGGTCTTCCCCCTGTCGCCACATGCACGCCCTTGTGCAGCTCAGCAATCGTATTCAGCTGTGTTCATCAGACGTAGAAGAGCATATCCGCGTAGGTCGGGAACGGCCATGCCTTCTTAGACACCTTGAGCTCCAGCGCGTCGGCCACCTCGCGGGCCGCCTCCATCGCCGGAATCACCGTCTCGTGGTCGTACATGCCGCAAGCCGTCGCATCCTCCGGGCAGCCCGCAACGGCAGCCTCCAGCGCCTCCTGCTTGGCAATGAGCTCGGCGGTCATCCCGGTGAGCTCCTTCACCTTGGCGACCTCAGCGGGCGCATCCACGCCGATGCTCTTCTTGACGGCTACCGTCTCAGCCAGCTCCTTCGAGTAGCTGATGCAGGCCGGAACGATCTGCTTCTTGAGGATATCAAGGCTCGCCAGCGCCTCAATGCGGATGACCTTGACGTACTCCTCCATCGTAATCTCCTGACGGGACTTCATCTCGGTCAGCGAGTACACGCCATGGCGGGCAAAGAGCGCCACGTTCTTCTCGTCCGTGTAGTGGACGACGGCCTCCGGCGTGGAGCGCAGGTTGAGCAGCCCGCGCTTCTCGGCCTCCACCGGCCACTCGGCGCTGTAGCCGTTGCCGTTGAAGAGAATCTTCTGGTGCGCGGAGAGCTCGCGCTTGATGAGCGCCGCCAGCGCCGCATCGAAGTCGTCCGCCTTTTCCAGCTCGTCGGCGAACTGGAGCAGCGAGTCGGCCACCGCCGTGTTGAGCATGATGTTGGTGCAGGCAATGTTGAAGGAGGAGCCCGGCATACGGAACTCGAACTTGTTGCCCGAGACGGCGAAGGGCGAGGTGCGGTTGCGGTCGGAGTTGTCGGTCGGGATGGTCGGCAGCACGGAGACGCCGATATCCATGATCTTCTTGCCCGCGGCCTTGTAGCCCGCGCCGGAGACGATGGAGTCGATCACAGCAGCCAGCTCGTCGCCCACATACATGGAGACGATGGCGGGCGGCGCCTCGTTCGCGCCAAGACGGTGGTCGTTGCCCGCGCTGGCGACGGAGATGCGCAGCAGATCCTGATAGTCGTCCACAGCCTTGATGACCGCCGTCAGGAACAGCAGGAACTGCGCGTTCTCCATCGGCGTGGAGCCGGGGTCAAGCAGGTTCTCGCCCTTGTCGGTGGAAATCGACCAGTTGTTGTGCTTGCCTGAGCCGTTCACGCCCTCAAAGGGCTTCTCATGCAGCAGGCAGACGAAGCCGTGCCGGTCGGCCACCTTCTTCATGATCTCCATGGAGAGCTGGTTGTGATCGGTGGCGATGTTCGCCGTGGCGAAGATGGGCGCCATCTCATGCTGGCAGGGCGCAACCTCGTTGTGCTCGGTCTTGGCGTTGATGCCCAGCTTCCAGAGCTCCTCGTCCAGATCCTCCATGAATGCCTTCACCCGCGGGCGAATCGAGCCGAAGTAGTGATCCTCCAGCTCCTGCCCCTTGGGCGGCATCGCGCCGAAGAGCGTGCGGCCGGTCAGGATGAGGTCGGGGCGCTTTTTGTAATCCTCCTTATCGATGAGGAAGTACTCCTGCTCCGGGCCGACGGTGGTCGTCACGCGCGTGACCGTCTTGCCAAAGAGCTTCAGCACGCGACACGCCTGCCTGCTGATGGCCTCCATCGAGCGCAGCAGCGGGGTCTTCTTGTCGAGGATCTCGCCCGTGTAGGAGCAGAAAGCCGTCGGGATGCACAGCGTATCATCCTTAATAAAGGCGTAGCTGGTCGGGTCCCACGCGGTGTAGCCGCGGGCCTCGAACGTCGCGCGCAGACCGCCGGACGGGAAGGAGGAGGCGTCCGGCTCGCCCTTGATGAGCTCCTTGCCGGAGAACTCCATGATGACCGTGCCGTCCGAGCAGGGGGAGATGAACGAATCGTGCTTCTCCGCCGTGATGCCGGTCATCGGCTGGAACCAGTGGGTGAAGTGCGTTGCGCCCTTCTCAATCGCCCAATCCTTCATCGCGTTGGCGACCACGCCGGCGATCTGCGCATCCAACGCCGTGCCCTGGCGAATGGTGCACTTGAGCGCCTTATACACATCCTTGGGCAGCCTTTCCTTCATCACAGCCTCGTTGAAGACCATACTGCCAAACAGCTCCGGGACTTTCTTCATCGTTATCTCTCCCATCTGTGCCGGTGACCGGCTGTAGAATGCAGCCCGCCGCGCTCTTGCGTCGGGCTCGCTTGAACGAACGTCAGTATAGCGGATTTAAAACCGTTCGTCAACAGGTTTTCGCCAATTTTTAACTCACAGCACACCATTTCCTGCAAAAGTAACGAGATTTTGACCCTAAATCAATCAAAATTAAATGTCTTTTGCTGAAAACTTCATTTTCTTTGCCTTTCCCCATTTACACGGAGCGGTTTTCGCGCTATAATGGGCACCAGCTTGGCTCCCGTCTTTCGTCGGGAAGCGGCGAATTTCTGCAAAAGGGGGCTTCTTCATGATGATGGAAGGCCAAATCCATATTCCCTCCGGCTGCGCCATCTCGGGCGTGTTCTCGCGCTCGGGCCGCGCCGTCTCCGGCGAGACGATCATCCGTTCCATCGCACCGATGCACGACCGCTCCAACGGCCTGGGCGGCGGCTTCGCCGGCTACGGTATCTATCCGCAGTACGCCCGGTATTACGCGTTCCATCTTTTTTACGATACGCCTGCCGCACGCGACGCCTGCGAGCGCTATTTGGAGGAATTTTTCGACGTCGTCAGCTACGAAAAGATTCCCACGCGCCGCATCCCGGCCATCACCCACGAGCCGATGATCTGGCGCTACTTCCTTTCTCCCCGCAAAACGGTGCTCGACGACAGCCAGCTCGACGAGCAGGAGTACGTCGTGCAGCGCGTGCTGCACGTCAACGCGCAGATTGACGGCGCGTTCGTCTTCTCCAGCGGCAAGAACATGGGCGTCTTCAAGGCCGTGGGCTTCCCGGAGGACGTGGGCGAGTTCTACCGCCTGGATGAATACGCCGGCTACAGCTGGACGGCGCACGGCCGCTACCCGACCAACACACCCGGCTGGTGGGGCGGCGCGCATCCCTTCGCGCTGCTCGACTGCACAGTGGTGCACAACGGTGAAATCTCCAGCTACGACGCGAACCGCCGCTTCATTGAAATGTTCGGCTATGCCTGCACGCTCAAGACGGACACGGAGGCCATCACCTACATCATCGATTACCTCGTCCGCAAGCGCGGCCTGACGCTCGAGGAGACCGCCGGGGTCATCGCCGCGCCGTTCTGGTCCACCATCGAGGCCATGCCCGAGCCGCAGCGCACGCGCGCGGCCTACCTGAGAAACGCCTTCTCAAGCCTGCTCATCAACGGCCCGTTCTCCATCCTCGTGGGCTTCACCGGCGGGCTGATGGCGCTCAACGACCGCCTCAAGCTGCGCTCGATGGTCGTGGGCGAGAAGGACGACATGGTGTACTTTGCCTCCGAGGAATGCGCCATCCGCGCAGTCGAGCCGGAGCTTGACCGCATCTGGTCGCCGGGCGGCGGGCAGAGCGTGGTCGTCCGCCTTGACGATGACGCGGCCAAGCGCCTGGGCATCGACTATACGAAAGGAGGCGTGGCATAATGGCCATCGACTTTCTCTATCCGCAATACGAGGTCGTGCGCAATCCGATGCGCTGCATCTCCTGCCGCGCCTGCGAGCGCCAGTGCGCCAACGGCGTGCACCACTATGACGTGGACTTCGGCTGCATGATGAGCGACGAGAGCAAGTGCGTGAACTGCCACCGCTGCGTCTCGCTCTGCCCCACCCGTGCGCTGAAGATCATCAAAACCGACCACACCTTCAAGGAGAACGACAACTGGACGGGCAAGGCCATCTCCGAGGTCTACCGTCAGGCGGGCACGGGCGGCGTGCTGCTCTCCTCGATGGGCAACCCCGAGCCCTACCCCATCTACTGGGACAAGCTGCTCATCAACGCCTCGCAGGTCACCAACCCCTCCATCGATCCGCTGCGCGAGCCGATGGAGACGCGCACGACGCTCGGCGCGAAGCCGCAGGCTATCGAGCGCGACGAGGACGGCAAGCTCATGGACAACATGCCCCCGCAGCTCACGCTGAATATCCCGGTCATGTTCTCCGCCATGAGCTACGGCTCCATCTCCTACAATGCACACGCCTCGCTCGCCCGCGCCGCCACCGCGCTGGGCACCTACTACAACACCGGCGAGGGCGGCCTGCATCAGGACTTCTACCAGTACGGCCCGAACACCATCGTGCAGGTAGCCTCCGGCCGCTTCGGCGTGCACGCGGACTACCTCAACGCCGGCGCCGCTGTGGAGATCAAGATGGGCCAGGGCGCAAAGCCCGGCATCGGCGGCCACCTGCCGGGCATCAAGGTCGGCGCGGACATCTCCCGAACCCGCATGATTCCCGAGGGCACGGACGCCATCTCCCCCGCGCCGCACCACGACATCTACTCCATCGAGGACCTGCGCCAGCTCGTCTACTCCATTAAGGAAGCGACGCATTACAAGAAGCCCGTCATCGTCAAAATCGCGGCGGTGCACAACGTCGCCGCCATCGCCTCGGGCATCGCGCGCTCCGGCGCGGACATCATCGCCATCGACGGCTTCCGCGGCGGCACGGGCGCTGCACCCACGCGCATCCGCGACAACGTGGGCATCCCCATCGAGCTGGCGCTCGCCGCCGTCGATCAGCGCCTGCGCGAGGAGGGCATCCGCGACAGGGTCAGCATCGTCATCGGCGGCTCCGTGCGCAACAGCGCTGACCTCGTCAAGGCCATCGCCCTCGGCGCGGACGCGGTCTATATCGCCACAGCCGCACTGCTGGCGCTGGGCTGCCACCTGTGCCGCTCCTGCCAGACGGGCAAGTGCAACTGGGGCATCGCCACGCAGCGCCCGGAGCTGGTCAAGCGCCTGAACCCCGACATCGGCGAAAAGCGCCTCATCAACCTGCTCACCAGCTGGGACCACGAGCTCAAGGAGATGATGGGCGGCATGGGCATCAACTCCATCGAGGCGCTGCGCGGCAACCGCCTCATGCTGCGCGGCATCGGCCTGACGCAGAAGGAGCTTGATATTCTGGGCGTCAAGCACGCCGGAGAGTGAGGAAAGCGCAATGAAAAAGGTTTACGTCAACGAACAATGGTGCCTGGGCTGCCACCTGTGCGAATATTACTGCGCGTTCGCCAACTCCGGCAAGTCGAGCATGATCAAGGCGCTCAAGGACAGGCACGTCGTGCCGCGCATCCGCATCGAGGAGCACGACGGCATTTCCTTCGCCGTCTCCTGCCGCCACTGCAACGACCCGCTGTGCGTCAAGAGCTGCATCTCCGGCGCGCTGAGCATCGTGGACGGCGCGGTCTTTATCGACAGCGACAAGTGCGTGGGCTGCTGCTCATGCATCATATCCTGCCCCTACGGCGCACTCAGCCACAGCGAGAACGGGGTCATCCAGAAGTGCGAGCTCTGCCAGAAGAACGAGTTCGGCGTGCCGCTGTGCGTACAGGGCTGCCCGAACAAGGCCATCGTCTACGAGGAAAGGTGAGGTGAACGCCATGCGCTATGTCATCATCGGCGGAAGTGCCGCCGCCGTGGGCTGCATCGAGGGCATCCGAGCCGTGGACACGGAGGGCGAAATCACCCTCGTCTCCCGCGAGCCCTACCCCTTCTACGGCCGTCCGCTGATCTCCTACTGGCTGGAGGGCAAGACCACGGAAAGCAAGCTCCTCGCCTACCGTTCCGCGGACTATGAGGAAAAAATGGGCGTGCGCGCGCTGCGCGGCGTGCGCGCCGAGCGCATTGACGCGGATGCGCATACCGTCTCGCTCTCAGGCGGCGAGGTGCTGCCCTACGATAAACTCTGCATCGCGACGGGCTCCTCGCCCTTCGTGCCGCCGATGGCCGGGCTGGAGACCGTGCAGAGCAAGACCTGCTTTACGACCCTTGACGATGCGAAGGCGCTCGCTGCCATGCTGGGCGACGGGCGCGACAAGCGCGTGCTGATCATTGGCGCGGGGCTCATCGGTCTCAAGTGCGCCGAGGGCATCCTGCATCGCGCCGCGTCCATCGACGTGGTGGATCTGGCGCCGCGCATCCTCTCCACCGTTTTGCCGGAGGAGCCTGCGGCCATCGTGCAGGCGCACATCGAGAAAACCGGCGTTCGCTTCCATCTTGGTCAGAGCGTCGCGCACTTCGACGGAGGCCATGCGCTGCTCTCCGGCGGCAGCGAGCTGGAATTCGACGTGCTGGTGCTGTCCCTCGGCGTGCGCGCCAATACGGCACTGGCTGAGACGGCGGGCTGCGCGCTTGATCGCGGTATCATCGTGGATGACGGCTGCCAGACGAGCGTCGCGGATATCTTCGCCGCAGGTGACTGCACCGTCAGCCTTGACCCGGACACGGGCAAGCGCCGCACGCTGGCGATCTGGCCAAACGCCATGATGCAGGGCGACACGGCAGGCCGCCGCATGGCCGGGGAGAACATCAGCTTTGACAAGGGCATTCCGATGAATGCGACGGGCTTCATGGGGCTGCACCTCATCAGCGCGGGCATCTATGCGGGTGAACCGCTGCTCACCCGCACGGCGGACAGCTATAAGCTGCTCTACACCCGGGACGACAGGCTGGTGGGCTTCATTCTGCTGGGCGACGTGGAGCGCGCGGGCATCTATACCTCGCTGGTGCGCGAGCGCACGCCGCTCTCGAGCATCGACTTCGAGCTGATTCGCGAGACGCCGCAGCTCATGGCCTTCTCGGCCACGGAGCGCGCCGTGAAACTGGGAGGTGGCAAGTATGACATTTGACGCGACGGGGCTGTACTACCGCGAGCTGAACGAGGCCGTGCGTGCCTGCCCTGACACGGATGTGGAAATCACAAATCTGTGCGGCCAGCGCTACATCGCCTGCGGCGAGAAGAACCGCCGCATGACACTGCGCGGCACGCCGGGCAACGGCCTCGGGCAGTACATGGACGGCGCGCAGGTGGAGGTTTTCGGCAACGCGCAGGAATCCGTCGGCGACACGATGAACGCCGGGGAAATCGTCATCCACGGCAGCTGCGGCGACGCGTGCGGCTACGGAATGCGCGGCGGACGCATCCTCATTGAAGGCAACGTCGGCTACCGCGCGGGCATCCACATGAAGGCCTATATGGAGCACTACCCGGTGCTCATCGTCGGCGGGACGGCGGGCTCGTTCCTCGGCGAGTATCTAGCGGGCGGGCTGATCGCCGTGCTGGGCATCGGCGCGGACGGCGCGTATCCCTGCCGCTTCTTCTGCGGCACGGGAATGCACGGCGGCAAGATCATCCTGCGCTGCAACGAGGCGCCCAGCGGACTGCCGCGTCAGGTGCTGGTGCGCGAGATGTCCGACGAGGATCGCGCGGAGCTTGCCCCGCATATCGCCGCCTACTGTCAGCACTTTGGCGGGGATGCCCATGCGCTGCTCGCCCAGCGCTACTTTGTGCTGACCCCGAACCCGGCGGCAGGCTACCGCCAGCTCTACACCTTTGAATAATGCGCACTAATACTGTTCTCAATTCAAACCGAGCTGTCACAGATTCACCGTCAGGTGTCGCTTCGCTCCCTGACTACTTTGCAAAAACGCTTAATCAATGAAGAACGTTGGGCTGCCGCCCAAACCTGCTTGAGGGATTTCATCCCTCAAACTCCCTTCATCGCTTCGCGCTATAGCTCGTTTTTATCTAGGATTAGTATAAGACACGGGAGCTGCCCGGCAAATTGATGGCGGGGCAGCTCCCTTTTTCCCCTTGACATATACCCCCATAGGGTATATAATGTCGAAGGAAAGCGAGGTAACCACATGGAAGAATCCTGTACCTGCCACAATGAAACTCTATGCACCTGCTGCAAGACGAAGCTGCGTTCCGAGCAGGAGCTCCGCGACCTGACCAACCGGCTCAGCCGCATCGAGGGGCAGATCCGCGGCATCCGCAGCATGGTCGAGAAGGACGCATACTGCATCGACATCCTCACGCAGGTGTCTGCCGCCAGCGCAGCGCTAAACAGCTTCACCAAGGTGCTGCTCGCCAGCCACATCAAAACCTGCGTGGCGCAGGATATCCGCGACGGCAAGGATGAAACCATTGACGAGCTTGTCGCCATGCTGCAAAAGCTGATGCGCTGAGCGCAGCCAATTTTCGTCAAAGTTTTATAAAATCGTCAGGGAGGCGACTGCTGCTATGAATCAATATACTGTAACGGGCATGAGCTGCGCGGCATGCAGCACCCGCGTGGAAAAGGCCGTTTCCAAGGTACCGGGGGTGACGGCCTGCTCTGTCAGCCTGCTCACCCATTCGATGGGCGTGGAGGGCACGGCCTCCCCCGCCGCTATCATCGCCGCCGTCGAGGCCGCAGGCTACGGCGCAAGCGAAAAACACGCTGAAAGCGCGCCCTCGGGCGGCAGCGCTGCCGAGGATGCCCTTAAGGATCGCGAAACGCCCGCGCTCATGCGCAGGCTCGTCGCATCTCTGGCCTTTCTGGCTGTGCTGATGTACATGTCGATGGGCCACATGATGTGGGGCTGGCCGCTGCCCTCGTTCATGGCGGACAATCATATCGCCATGGGTCTGGTGCAGCTTCTTCTGTCAGCCGCCATCATGGTCATCAACCAGCGCTTCTTCATCAGCGGCACAAAGGGCCTGCTGCACGGCGCGCCCAACATGGACACGCTGGTCGCTCTGGGCTCGGGCGCATCGTTCGCATACAGCGTGTACGCGCTCTTTGCCATGACGGACGCGCAGCTTCGCGGCGACAGCGCCGCCGTGATGGGCTACATGCACGAATTCTACTTTGAATCCGCCGCGATGATTCTGGCGCTCATCACCGTGGGCAAGATGCTCGAGGCCCGCTCCAAGGGCAAAACCACCGACGCCCTGCGCACTTTGATGAATCTTGCGCCCAAAACCGCCGTGCTCCTGCGGGATGGCGCAGAGGTGACCGTGCCCATCGCGCAGGTACGCCGCGGCGACGTGTTCGTCGTGCGCCCGGGCGAGAGCAT
>JALFHA010000243.1 GCA_022776785.1 Clostridiales bacterium
GGATACGTTGGGCTGCCGCCCAAACCCGCCAAGGGACTTCGCCCCTTGACCCCTTCTTCGCTTCGCGCCTGTATCCGCAGCTCTGCTACAACCATCCCGCGCACAGCGCCAGCACGAGCGCGGGCAGCGCAAGCAGCGGCATCGCCAGCCTTGCGCCGTCAAAGCCCTGCTCCACGAGCGTCCACGCGGCCAGCACGGCCAGCAGCGCGCAGGCCGCCGAGGCGATGCGCCCGGCGCGCTCCCCGGCCATCCTTCCCCCGGCCAGCGCGCCGCGCGCAGCCTGCACAGCGCCGCCGAGCAGCGCCGCAGCGCCCAGCAGCAGCGCCATCGCCTGCGTGAGGCTGAGCGCCGTCTGTGCCAGCCCCTCGCGCGGCCGGCCTGTGGACAGCAGGCGCATCCGCTCGCCCCAGAGGGTCAGCTCTGCCAGCGTCTCATAGCTGCTGCACAGCGCCGCGGCAAAGAGCAGCGCGACGCCGACAGCCGCGCCCAGCGCAGCGCGCCACGCGAAAAACCATCCGCCCGGCAGCGGGCAGGCGTCAAGCTGCTCCTGTGTCAGCTCTGGCGGCGGCAGCAGGAGCAGCAGCGCGGGCACAGCTCCGCCGGGCGCGCAGAGCATCGCGCGCGCAAGCGGCCCCGCGCCCATGCCCAGCAGCGGGAACAGGCCCGCACTGTCCTCCCACGCGAGCGCCGCCGCCGTGAGCACGAAAAGCGCAAGCGGCAGCATCCAGCGCAGCGCAAACGCCAGCCTGCCTGCGCCCAGCCCTTGTCCCTGCGCGCACAGTGCGGCGGCGGGCAGCGCACACAGCAGCGCAAACGCGGCGCGCGCCTGCGTCACCAGCGTCTGCTGCGCCAGCGCGGCCAGCGCCGTGCACTGCGCCACGCCGCACGTCAGCAGCGTCAGCGCAAGCAAAGCGCGCAGCGCGCGGGCAAGCGGACGCACCTCTCCGCCCCTTGTCCTCTGCGCCTTCAGCGCACGCCGGGCGCGCAGCGCCAGCAGCGCCGCCGCAGGCACGGCAGGGAGCGCCGCCAGCCATGCGGCGTTGAGGCTGACAGGCATGAGTACCCCCGTGCCGACGCAGAACACCTGCGCGCCGACGGCCACGGACGCACCCGCCGCCCTCGCGCGCCACGAGGCGAGCACGCGCCGCGCGGTTTCCGGCGATGCGCCGGCGTCACGACTGCTTGGCAAAAAAAGCCCTCGCTTTCTGATATTTCAGCGGCAGGCGCAGCAGGATATCCGGCCCGTGCCTGCGATGCGGCGCAACCGGCGCGGCCAGCGGCGAGCCGACGGAGGTCATCGCGCACAGTGCGCAGGCCAGCACGAGCGTCGCCAGCGCCATCAGATACAGCCCGCCGAAGGCACCGGCCGTCAGCAGCAGGAGCTGCACGAGCTTGAGCCCGATGGAGAGCGCGTAGTTCGGCACGCAGAAGCCGCCCAGACCGCTGGCCGCCACGACGATGAGCAGCAGGGGGCTGACGATGTCCGCGCTCACGGCACTCTGCCCGAGAATCAGGCCGGAGACGATGCCCAGCGCGTTGCCCATCTCTCCCGGCGCGCGCAGCCCTGCCTCGCTGACGAGATCAAAGGCCAGCGTCATCAGCAGCGCCTCGAGGTAGGCGGGCGTGGGCACGCGGGAGCTCGTCTCATACACGCTGGTGAGCAGCATGGGCGAGAGCAGCTCCTGATGAAAGCGCAGCACGGACAGGTACAGCCCCGGCAAAAACAGGTGGATGCCCACGCCCAGCAGGCGCACCAGCCGCAGGAACGTGCCGTACTGCCAGCGCATGGAGGTATCGTCCGGCGTGTGGAGCTGGTGGTAGAGCGTCGCGGGCGCACCGAGCGCGGCGGGCGAGCCGTCGGTGAGCACGAGCACCTGTCCCTCCGCGAGGAACGAAGCCGCGCGGTCGGGGCGCTCCGTGCGCACGCACTGGGGGATGAGCGCCATCGGGTGCTCCTCGATGATCTGCTCGATCTCGCCCGTCTCCAGCGCAAAGTCGAGGTCGCAGCGCTCCAGCCTGCCGCGGATGCGGCTCACCATCGCCTCGTCCGCCGTGCCGCGCAGATAGAGCAGCGCGCAGCGCGTCTTCATCCGCCCGCCGACGGACACGAACTCCGTCGTCAGCTCCTCACGCTGCACGATGCGCCGCACCAGCGTGATGTTCGTGCGGATGGATTCGCCAAAGCTCTCGTGCGGGCCGAGCACCACCTTCTCCGCCTCCGGGCGGCCCACGCTGCGCTTGTCAAAGCCTCGCGTATCCATCACCGAGGCGACGGAGCAGCCCTCGCACAGCAGCACGCTCTGCCCGCTGAGCGCGTCGGCGATGAGCTCGTCAAAGCCGTCCTTGAGCTGCATAGGCAGGACGGATACGGCGTGCGCCATCAAAAAGGCGACGCGCTCCTGCGGTGGCACGTCCTCCCCCGCGTCCTGCGGCAGGTCCATGCAGGGCTTGAGGATATTCTCATGCACGGTGGTCGTGCTCACCATGCCGTCGATGGCCAGCAGCGCCGATTCAAACGCGCCCGACCGGAACCGGCGCAGAATCACGTCCGCGTTGGCGGGCGCGCCCAGCCGCGCGCGCAGCACGTCGAGGTTGCGCGACAGGCTGGGGAACAGGGTGATCGCATCATCGCACACAGGCGAAGCCTCCCTCGGTTTACTTTATAGAAGTCCTTCTGCAAAGCTCCGGACTTGACCGCAAAGCAACGAGACTTATACTGCTCTTCGATTAAAGCATTGCCTTCCGGTGTTCTTGCCGAATTTGCATAAGCTCACCGTCAGGCCTCGCTTCGCTCCCTGACTACTTTTGCAGATTGGCTTCGCAATAGGGATACGTTGGGCTGCCGCCCAAACCCGCTTGGGGATTTCATCCCCAAACCCCATTTTCGCTTCGCGCCTGTCGCTCCATCTTTTACTCTGTAAGTCCTTCTGCAAAGCTTCGGACTCGACCACAAAGCAACGGGACTTACATCACTTGGTCGGTGATGCAACCGGCATCATGCCGGTTTTAATGCAGAACAGTATTATATCACTTCGTCACAGATGCAACCGGCATCGTGCCGGTTTCGCTAGGATGCACCGCGCGCACCCGCGCTATTCATCAGACCATTTGGACAACTTGGCTGTTTTTTTCGCAAACAGATCGACAATTTTGCGCGCTCATCTGGCATTTGCACAAAAAATGTGCTATACTGAAGGCACAAGATCAGACGAATCTCAAGAGGAGGTTTTTCCCATGAAACTGACCGTTCGCCAGCCCTCCGCCTCCGCGGACGCGAAGCACTATACCACTGAGCGCCTGCGCAGCGAATACCTCAT
>JALFHA010000276.1 GCA_022776785.1 Clostridiales bacterium
ATGAGGGTTTTAACGCAGAACAGTATTACTCCGCCGTCTCCGGGAACAGCTCGGTCATGCTGACGGCCCACGTCATCAGGCTGCCCAGCACGCCGTCCATGAACGCGCTGAATTCCTCATCGGACAGCGCCATCGGCTCGACGGCGTCCTCTCCCGCGAACGACGCGGCGTTCTTCGCGAGCGCCTGCGTCTGAATCAGCAGCGTTGCGCACGGCGCATCGCCATTCAGGCTCAGGGAGAGGCTCTGCGTGGTCATCGGCAGCTCCGCCTGCGGGTCGCTGATAAACGAGCCCGCCTGCATCTGCGCCGTGCCCACGCTTTCACCGGATAAGCGCATTTCGCCTCTGAGCACCCACTCGCTGTATTCTCCGCCGTTCAGCGGCTGCACCGTTTTGAAGGTCGTCGCCGTCAGCTCCAGATCGTCCATCGTGAAGGTATACCTGCTGCCGTCCGCGCGCGTTTCGCGCGTGAGCTCCGCGTCAAAGAGCACGGCATACTCGCCCTCCGCGGGCTGTATGCCCGCGCCGATGTCCAGCGAGTAGCGCATGGAATCCTCGAGCGTATAGCGCTTGTAGCTGATGCTGCCCGTCACCTCGCTGCCCTCGAGCTCAAAAACGGGCATCGAGGAAAAATGGACAACGCCGCCATCCTCGCCAAGGTACACGCCGAAGTCCAGCGACTTCACCGCAACCGCCGCCTGATCGAGCAGCTCGTCAAGCGTCTTGCGGAAGCCCTCGTCCCTGATCGAGAAGCCCGCATCGGCCAGCAGCGCAACCAGCCCCTCGCCGCTTTCCAGCGTCTTGATGACCGCCTGCGCCAGCAGCCTGATATCCTCGCCCGTGAAGCTTCCCTGAATCAGCGTCACAGCCTTATCAGAGCCCGGCTGCGGAATATTGCGGTCAGTGATTTCCACCTTGGCCGCCAGCGCAAGAATCTCCTCGAGCGCCGAGGTGACGTCGATGCTGCTCAGCGCGTCGTCGAGCTGCTTTTGCTGCCCCTCGGTCAACTCGAAGGCCTCCGCCCCGGAGGGCTCCGCGGCGGCGGACTCCTCCGCCAGCGCAGCCTCCATGCAGGCGAGCATCGCGTCCGCATCCTCCTGCGTCAGCAGCCCGCTTTCAACGCCATACTGCATCGCGCGCCGCATCAGCGGCTCGATGTCCTCCTCGGAAACCAGCACGCCCTGTTCGCCCAGCAGATTGCTGCGCAGGCAGAGCTTGCCCTCGCAGGCCTCCAACTCGAGGCTGGCCAGCGCATCCTCGCCACAATAGAGCGTCAGGCCAATCTGCTCCGGCTCCTTTTGCGCCGTCACCGACAGGGTGAGCGAGTTTATCAGCCCGGAGGCCTCCGTTCCCGCCAGCGCCTCGTCGATCACCGCATTGACCGCCAGCTCGATACGCTTTCCGCTTTCATAGGCATCGGTAAACGCAGACGCAGCATCCGCCAGCGCCAGCGCAGGCAGCATCACCGCCAGCGCCAGCACAAGCGCAAGTATCTTCTTCATACAGCACTCCTTCGCGGGAATGGATTACTCGTTCGTCCTATTGAACCAGAGCGCGTAAAGAATCTCCTCGCCAAAGGCCTTGTCCGCCTCGGACAGCTTGGAGAAATCCTCGCGATACACGTCCATCGTGATGATATATCCCTCAAAGATGGTCAGCATGGTGTCAATCTCGGATTCCTCCTCGTTAGAGCAGACCTCGATAAAGAGGTTGCCGGACGGGGAGGTCTTTTCCTCGATGATGGGGTTTTCATACTGCTCGCTGACCATCTCCTTGAGGATCGCCATGCCCTCCTCGCCCAGATCGGCCAGAGACATGCCCTCCGCCACCTCAGATTTCGCAATGACGATATGCACATCGGCCAGCCCCTCGCGGCTCACCTTCGCATACACAAAGCCTGTCGCCACCTCGTCGTTGAGGAAGCTCACCGTCACAGGATTTTCCACCACCAGCACGGCCTCGCAGCCCTCGCCCACGTCGGCCAGATAGATGGTCTCGCTTTCCGCCGCGCAGCAGGCCGCAGCACACAGCAGCATCGCCGCCAGCAGCACCGTCAGAATCTTCTTCATCGTCCTTGTGCCTCCATTCACGTTTTCACGCCGTCAATCCGGCGCACATCATTCCGCCGTGCGCACGTTCAGGCCGGCGAGCACCTCGCGGGCGAACGTCTCGTCCTCCTCGCTGAGCTTGGAGAAATCGGCGCGGTACTGATCGAACTGGACAAAGTAGCCCTTCACGATAGTGAAGACGCTGTGCACGTCGCTCGTCTCGCTGCAGGTCTTGATGGCGATATAGGTGACGTCGCCGACCTTGCCGGTGAGGATCTCCGGGTTTTCAAACTGATCGGACACGCGCGCCTTGAGCGTCTCAAGGCCCTCCTCGCCCATGTCGGTCAGGGACTGATCCTCGGCAATGTCGCTCTTGGCGACGGAAATCACGCACGGAGCCAGGCCGTCCGTCTCCACAATCGCGTGGCTGGCGCCCAGCTCGGTTAAGGTCTCATCGAGCGTGATGTATAGCGGCTCGCGGTCAATCGTCAGCGTCAGCGTCGCCTTGCCGCCGACGGAGAACAGGTCGTAGGTCTGCGCCTCAGCCAGCGCGAAACCGGCGCAGGAAAGGGCCAGCAGGGCCGCAAGCGCCAGGGCAATCAGGTGCTTCATATCGTGTCAACCTCCCAATTTCATCCGTTGCGCGTTTCTCAGCCTTCAATGCCGGATACGCCGCTGACCTCCAGCAGGAATTTCTTCATCATATAGCCGCACTCGCCGGTGGATTCGTCGTACACCTGACACCAGGTCGAATCCTCCGCGATCACATGCAGCATGGAGCCGCTGCGGCGAACGCCCATGATCGGCGTGCTTGTGCTCGGGCCCCAGCGCAGGTTGATGCTGCTGGAAACCGTCGCAGGCGTCACCTGCGCGTAGTAGGAGACGGGCTCCATCTTGTCATACGCGGTCGCCGGGTTGAAGGTACCGGAGGTCTGCGTGGTCTTGCCCGAAGAGGACGAGCTGCCGGAGCTGCCGCTCGGCTTAGCGCTGGGCTTGGTGCGGCTCAGATACTGCGCGTACACATAGCCGTCTCCATAGCTGCCCCAATAGATCTTCGCCCAGCCGTTGTAAATCTCCTGCACGCTCACCTGCCCGCCGTAGGCCAGCTTGCCGATCACGTCGGAATCGGTGTCCCGCCAGGCGCGCACGTTCAGATGGCCGCCGCCGGGGGTCTTCACATAGTAGATTTCAGCGGCCAGCGCCGTCGCGCACAGGGCGACGAGCAGCACAGCCGTCATCAGCATCACGGTCAATTTTTTCATGGTTATTCCTCCTGTCGCATTCCTCTGTCCGCTCTGCGCGCTCAGCCCTCAACGCCGCCCAGGCGCTTGAGGAAGCTCTTGAGCATGAAGCCGCAGGTATTCGTCTCTTCGTCATAGACCTGCGCCCAGTAGGTGCTTTCCGCCAGCACAGTCAGCGTATCGCCGTTGTAGCGCACGCCCTGAATGGCCGCGGACTTGGAGGGCGCCCAGCGCATGTTGACAAACGAGGTCGGCGTGCTCGGGCAGACGGAGACGGTGTACGGGCTGACGCGCTTCATACCGTCAAAGACCGTCGAATCGCTGCCGGAGGAGGACGTGCCGCTGCCCGAGCTGCTGCCCGAGGCCGCAGGGCGAGTCGTGCTCAGGTAGCGGAGGTACACATAGCCCTCCCTGCCCTTGTATTCCACAATCACGCGCTCGCTGTCGATGTAGCTTCTGTCGTAGATTTCAAGCGCCGTGCGATTGGGAATCTGCGCGATCACCTCGTCATCCGAATTGCGCAGGTTCAGCGCACGGCCGTTCGGCGTATCCACATACATGGTCTGCGCCGATGCGCACGCAGCCACGGCGATGAGCAGCAGTGCCGCGGCGAGTACAGCCAGTGTTTTTTTCATGATTCATCCTCCTTATCCATTTCGGAACGTCCTGCAGGATGAGAATTCTCCCTTATGCTGCCAGAATCCTTCTCATCCGGTAAAAAAACGCGCTGTGCATTTTTTCTTTGTCATCATACGCTGTCAGCCGTAACAAAAGTGTAACAATTCAGAGGGGATCAGCGCGCAGCTTTTCCCGCCGGAGCATCCGCCTCCGGCAGGTTTTCAAAGTCATCCGGCTCATTGAGCACGACCTGCGGGAACGGGATGCAGATTTGCCATCTGTCGCACATCAGCTTGATTTCCCGGTTCAGGTCGCGTGTGAGCTGAATCCTGTCCTCCTCGGAGCAATAGGCGATGATGCGCAGCAGCACGCCGCTGTCCGCCAGCTCCACCACGCCCATATAGTCCGGCCCCTGCCGGATGGCGGGCAGCCTGCGGGCGATGAGCGGCAGCTCCCTGCGCAGAATGGCCTCGATGCGCTCGAGCGACTCGCGGTAATCCACGCTCACGTCGCACACAGCCAGCGAATAGCGCTGCGTCATGTTGATGACGCCGCTGACCGCGCTGTTGCTGAAGATTTTGATGTTGCCTTCCGCGTTTTCCACCTTCGTGGTGCGGATGCCGATTTCAAGCACCTTGCCGCGCCAGTCGCCGATGGTGACGATATCGCCCACGCGGAACTCGCTCTCAAAGATGATGAACAGCCCCGCGATGACGTCGGAAACCAGCTCCTTTGCGCCCAGGCTGACCACCAGCGTCAGGATACCGGCGGAGGCCAGCAGCGTCTTGGTGTCCACGCCGAAAAGCGCCAGGCAGAGGTAGAGCACGCTCAGCACAGAGGCGTATTTGACGAGGTTGATCAGCAGCCGGCACAGCGTCGCCGTATGCGCGTCAAAGGTGCGCGCCATCAGCTTGAGCAGCCGGTTGAGCAGTGAGGCCGCCACGCTGGCGACGCAGACGATCATCAGCGTCGCCGTGATGGAGAAGATGTTGAACCCGCGCGCCCAGCGCCCGCTGATGATGTAGGAGAACACGGAATTCTCGCTGAAGATCCTCTCACCGAAGAACAGCGCCATGCAGGAAAGGATCGCCACAACGCCCATCATATAGCGCAGCATCGCCATTACGCGCTGCTCTGGGGTCATCCTGTTCCACTCTACGGAGAAATTGTCCCAGCGGCTTGCAGCACTCTCGGTCCTGCGCGTGCTGCCGTCAGGCATCACCACGTTCACCACCCGCTCGGCAGCGGCGGCATCCTCCTCGTCTGCTGCGGCGTCGGAGGCGCCCGACCGCGGCGGTTTTTCTCCCGTGCCGTCCCGGGCGCTCATGCTCAGCAGCAGCGACAGCACCGTCAGGCTGATCAGGCTCACGCCCGTGGTAATCAGAGAGATCGGCAGCCGCGCGCTCTCCGTCGCTTCCACCGGCATCGCCACATAGATCAGCGCATCCTCCGTCTCCGTAGAGGCGGCGAAGATTTTCTCGTGATCGAAGGTCAGGTAATCGCAGTAGCCGCCGCAGAGCTGCTCCTCCGTCATGCCGTAAGCATGCGCAGCCGAGCCGATGTATTTGCGCTGCGGGTGGTAGAGAATCGTGCCATCCGCCTTGCGCACCGCAAAGGCGTACCCGTCGTTTTCGGATCTCACCCCGGCCAGAATCGTTGCCAGATCGAGACTGGAGAGCGCCTGCTCAAGCTGCTCGGGCACCAGCGAAATCTGCACGAAGCCGTTCGCGCTGCCCTCCGCGTCACGCAGGGATACGCCGATGTACTGGCGGTACTCGCCAGAGATTTCGTCGGCCATCGCCTCCTGAACCAGGTATTCGCGGCCCATCAGCAGCTTGTTGAAGGCGAAGGACTGATCCTCTGGGTTCTGGCTGATGCGGAAATTCGAGTAGGGCGTGCTGGTGGCTGTGAGCAGCCCGTCGCTGTCGAAGACGAAGATGCCCTCCGTGCCCAGCGCGTCGCTGAGCCGCTGAAGCTGCGAGCGCGTGGCGAGCTCAGGCTTCTTTTGCAGGATAAAGGCCGCCGTGCGGCACTTGCTCAGGTAGCTGGCGCTGTACTGGCTGCGCAGCAGCTCCACGTCCTCCTCGTTGGCTGCGATGGTCTCCTCCACCTCGCGGATGCGCTGCATCCCCGTCACGGAGAACTGGGAAACGCCGTAAAGCGTCTGAGTATAGAGCGAAACCAGCAGAATCAGCAGCAGCCCCGCGCCGGAAACAACGGAGATCTTCCGGGCGATGCGCCCGTTGAAGCGCCCGCTTCCCGACGCATCGTCCTGCTCATGCTCCCTGTGCAGGAATACCGCATAAGCGCAGACCAGCATCATCACCCCGATAAACACCGCCATGACGATGAGCACCGCCATGTTGCGCGATGCGTTCATCTCCCATTCAGGAATCGCGCAGAGGATGTAGACGTCGCCGTAGCGCGCCACGCTCGCGTAAATCTTCTCGCCTCCGAGCGTCATGTAGCCGCTGTACCCGTCCGTGAGATCCTCCTGCGTCAGCCCAGCCTCAATCGCATCCTCCTCGATGAGCGAGCTGTCGGGATGATACAGAAAGGAATAATCCGGAACATAGATGGCGCAGGCATAGCCGTTTCTGCCGATGCGCACATTGTCAAGCAGGTTCTCGATGCTTCCCTGCCCCTCCATCATCTCGCTCAGCTCTCCGGGAAACTGCTCAATCACCGCCATGCGGTCGGAATCAATGCGCGCACTGTAAAAGCGCAGCGTGCCCTTTGTCGTCTCCACATCAAAGCCCTGGCTCGGCTCTCCCGTGGCAAAGACCGTACGAAGCTGATTGAACCGCTTGCGCGTATAATCCGCGGCGGCGCCGTCAGCTGCCACGAGCACGCTGCCCTGCCTGTCGAGCACGAGCACATTGGTGACCTCCAGCACGTCCCGGTAGGTTCTCATCTCCTCCTGCCCGGGCTGCGGGTCGATCTCCTCGCGCACCATATAGGCCAGCGTCTCCGCCTTGGAGCGGTATACCTCGTCGTAGGCCTGCTGCGTCACTTCGAGCGAACTGTAGAGGCTGTCCACCATCTCCCGCATTTCGCTCACCATTTTCTGCTGACTGCTGCGCTGACTGCGCTCGGAAAGGCTGCCCTGCACGGTCATCAGACACACGCCCAGCGCCATCAGACAGCATAGCACGACGGCGGAGAGAATCAGCCATTTTTTTGTGCGTCTGAGCATATCCTTCCTCCTCACAGCCATTTTTCGGCGAGAGCGTCGATAAAGCCCTCGTCAAGCAGCGCGCGCACCGCCTCGTCAATCGGAGCGCTCAGCGGCGAGCCCCTGAGCGTGGCGACGGCGTAGGGCTGTTCGCCGATTTTCATATCCACAAAGCTGCGGTCATCGTCAGCATAGCCCCATGCGATGCAGCCGTCCATGCACATCGCATCGACGGTGCCCGTCTCCAGCGCGCTGGACATCTCATCATAGGTGTCCATCGGGGCAAAGCGCACGGCATTTTCGCCCGTAAAGAGGCCCGTTTCCTCAAAGGCCATCGTAGCCTGCGCCTGCACATTGGAGGCTTTGAGCACGGCGACGCTGCAGCCGCGCAGGCCGCGCACCGTGCGGATCATCGAGGAATTCTCCACCAGGATCATCAGGCTGTCCGTGTAATACGGCTCCGAAAAATCAAGCCGCGAGAGACGATCCTGCGTCACGGAAAAGCAGGCGATCACGCAATCCGCCTCGCCTGCCTTCAGCACGCTCTCGCGCGTCTGCGGACTCACCGGCACGAACTGCGCGCCGTCATAGCCAAGTCGTGCAGCGAGCTCCGCGGCCAGATCGACCTCCAATCCATAATACCGCCCCGTTTTGGCGTTGCGAAAGGAAAAATCCGCCACATCGGAGCGAACGCCCACGCGCAGAAGCCCCTTGGACTCCTCTTTTTCTCCAAGCATCCCGCAGCCGCCGAGCAGCGCCATGCTGCACAGCAGCAGCGCAGCCAGCGCGCACAGGCCGAGCCTTCTTGTGTTCATCCGTGTCCCTCCTGTCATCTATGCGGCGCGCGCGCGAATCACGCTGACCTCCCGCGTCCTGCTGAAGCGGCAGTGCAGAAGCTGTCCGCCGCGCATGAACGTGCGCAGCAGCGCAGCAAACCAGAATGCGGTTGCCACAGACACCATCGCCACCGCCAGCACTAGCCGCCACACCGGCAGCGTCTGCGCGCTGAGCAGGCGCACAGCTTCCGTCGATACGCGGAATGCCGCGATGTACAGAATGCCCACATGCAGCACGCATTGCCACAGCTTCGGCCGCCCGCCGCCGCGCGCATCCTCCAGCCTCAGCCGCAGCAGCCGACGTCCCGGCGTGCGTCCGCCCATCAGCCACATCATCAGGCACATGAAGGCGAGGAAGGCGAGCATATCGTAGAGCGTCTCGCTCACGGGCAGGCTTTGCGCAAGCGCCCCGCGCAGCAGCCATGCGGCCATCCGCGCGAGGGTCGCGTCGATCAAAAACGCAAGCGCGCGGCGCAGCAGCGGCACGCGCTTTCCGCGCTTATCGGATACCTCGTCCAGCCTGTCGCGCGAGGGCAGGAAGGCCGTCGCCACAGGCGCGATGGCATAGCCGAGGCATCCGCCCAGCGTGTTGGCGATCAGGTCATCCACATCCGCCAGCCTGTACGGGCGCGGATAGATGAAAAACAGACCGCTGAGCTGCGTCAGCTCAAAGAACAGCGAGAGCAGAAAGCTGGCCGTCAGCGTCTTTTTGAAGCTCCAGCGGAAGTAGTAGCGCAGGTAGATGCCAAGGGGAACCAGCATGGCGACGTTGGCGGCGAACTGAAACAGATCCTTGCTCCTGAGCATTCCCAGCCACGTCTCTGGCTGAGAGACGGAGAAGCCCGTTGCACGCGCCGCATCCGCCACCCACCGAAACGGGATGGGCTGCACATACGGCTGCGTCATGGCGCGCACCGTTTCGATATCCTGAAGCGGCAGAATTGTCAGCAGGTCGGCGCACATCAGATAAAAGATGAAGGAATACACGATCACTGTGCGCATGAAGGGAATCGACCCGTGCCTGCGGTACTGGACGATCATATAAGGCAGAGTAAAGATGAGCGCCACCACGGGAAAGGTGATGATGGCGAAGAGAATCGGTTCCGCATAGGCCTGCATAGTCGGCGCTCCTTTGTGCTTGGGGGGGGGTTACTTCTTTTTGCTGGCCTCGCTGGCCTTGATCACCAGATCGAGAATCTTGAAATACAGCCAGATCACCGAGTAGCACAGCGCAAAGGCGGCCACCCACTCGTACTTGATATCCAGCCTGCGCTCCACCATGCGCTGCATCTCGTCAAAATCCACCAGCAGGAACAGCGCCGCGATGACGACATACACCACCGAAATGCCGATGCTCACCAGCGGATCCCCGACAAAGAGCGCCGCCACCGGGCGAAGCCCCGGCACCAGCGCGCAGATCAGCAGCAGCAGACCTCCGGCAATCGTGCTCAGAAACAGCGTGGTAATCACCGTGCGCAGCTTTTTCGTCACGCGCACGACGCCCTTTGAATAGAGCAGGGCCATGGCCGTCACCGTCGCCACCGTCAGCACGAAGGCCAGCAGGATCAGCGGCTGGTAGGAGGGCATCATCAGGCCCATGAAGTTGACCAGATAGCCGGCGCTGATGCAGAACAGCGAGCCCGTCACGGGGATGGTTCTGTGCAGCGTGACCGCCAGAAGCGGCATGATGATGAAGATCAGGCCGCACACGACGGCGGCGGCCGCAGCGGGCACAGAGAAGGTTACAAGCTCCCCCTCCACGCTCATGGTCATGGGCGATATGCTCTGCAGCACGACGGCCAGGGCCACGCCCACGGCGATCATCACCAGAAAGAAGCCGCACTTCCCCGCAATGCCCGCATAGGTGACGGAGGCTTCGCTCGTCTCATCCAGCTTGCTCAGCTTGCGGATGATGGGGTTGGTCGTCTGGCTGAGGATGGAGCTCCTCTGCTTGCTGTCAACTGTCTGTTCCATATTCCTTCTCTCACCTTTCCAGTATAAAAATGACGCATGCCGCCGGGCGGAAGGAGCCTGCTCCCCCGCCCGGCAGCACCGCAAGTCAATCCATGCTAAACCGGCACGATGCCGTCTGCATCACCCGACGAAATACTCGACCGAAAACGGAGCTTTGCAGAAGGATTTACAGAGTGAAGGGCTTACGCCGCATCCTGAGCGCTCTCGGTTTCCTCTGCGGCCTCCTCAGCGCCCTCTTGCGCAGCTTCTTCGCCCGCTGCATCCCCGTCTGACCAGTCCCCGCCGGGCATTTCCAGCATGTCGCCCATACCGCTGCCGGAGAACATGAAGCAGTCATCCGTCCTGACAAACATGCCGCTGTTCTCCTCCACCAGCTTCTGGCTGTGGACGGATATCCGCGCACCCTTTTCGGCGAGCACATCACACAAGCCTGCCAGCTCGCGGATGTCCTCTACCGTAGTCTGCTTCGCCTCGTGCATGTAGCGCAGCGTATCGGAGAAGGAGTCTCGGCAGTTCAGCTTGTCAGAAACGGCCTGCTCACCGCCGGTCATCGGTCCCATCGGCATGGACATCTCGGAGAACACGCTGACGATAAAGCCGTCGATGTCCTCCTGCGTCAGCTCCAGCGAGCGCACCATGTCGCCCAGGCTGTCATAGATGTCAAAGGTTTCCGCCAGCTTCGGGTCACGGTAGCTGTACATCAGCACGCCGGTTCTGCCCGCCTGCATCGAGGCGCCATAGCTGGAGTTCTTGAAGCGCAGCTCAGGCATCAGCACCTTGTCCACGACCAGCCCGGTGAAGACCTTGAGCTTGCCGGTGAGCTCATAGCCGGTATCCTCAAAGCTCACGGCCATCGCGTTGTAGCCGACGTCGATATCCATCGGGAAGGCGATGCTCTCCGGCAGCTCCTCCATCAGCTCGGCGTAATTGTAGTGGATACCCGGCTCGGCAGCAAGCTCGCTGGCGAGCCTCATACCCTCGGCGATGACCGCATCGTTGTTCTCCGCGGAGCCCACAGTGCAGACGGTCAGGTTCTCCACGCGCATCGCATCGAGCAGCAGCGCCTTGCCGTTTTCAAGCAGCGCGCTCAGCTCCTCGTCGCTCCAGTTGCCCAAATCCATCGTCGTCGTGAACCGCTCTCCCATATTGGCCAGCGCAGAGAAGCGACCCGCATCGCTGGTGTAGCCCGGCAGAATCATCGACAGAATCGTCGACGGATCCATCGCCAGGTAGATGGAGCCCATCTGGTTGTTCGTGTTAATCATCAGGCGCGCGTTGACTACGTCCGACGTGTCGGTGCGCCAGATCAGCTCGCGCGCCAGCTCAAAGCAGGCGGCCAGATTCTCCGGCAGGCACTCCCAGCTCACCTTGACGACGGGCTTGAAGCCGCCGTCCTCCGTGAGCACGGTGTTGCGCGTGATGCTCATGCCCGTGCTGATGGCCATAGCCGCCGTGGAGATCGCGTCAGAGGTGTAGTTTTCCGTGTCAATCGAGCCGACAAGCTGGATATAGGTGTCAAACGCGTCATACTGCTCATAGGGCACGTTGTCCGCCGTAAACACGAGCTGTACGCTCACCAGCTCATCGGAGTTAACGTCCGCGCGGATGATGCGCACGCCGTCCTGCACGGTCTCCTCCGCCTCGTAGCGGACGATCTCCTCCGGCAGCGTCTGCGCATCGACCACCTTCACGGAATCGATCATCGTGCTGGCGGCGTTGGCCTCCGTCCACTCGGCAAAGTCCTTCGTGCGTGCGATGAGCGCAGCGCGCTCCTCGTCGGTCATGTCCTCCTTCATCCGGGCAAGGCGTTCCTCCTCAGCGGCGTTCTTCTTTTCAAGCTCGCCGGGCGCGGTGACATACACGCCGTAAGCGCTCGTCTCCGGGTTCACCAGATACTTTTCCGCGATGGCGCGCATGGTCTCCGCGTCAGCCAGCTCAGCAGCCTCGGCCATGCGGCGGTCATTCTCCGTGTAGGCCATCACATCGCCCTGCGGACCCCACAGGGTGGCAATCGTCGCGCCGATGCCGATGCCCTTGTGGTTGTTCTCGCGCGACTGAACGATCTGCAGCCTGAAAGCGGAGGCGGCAGCCTTCATCTTCTCGCCGTCCACGCCCTTCTCTGCGGTCAGGGCAAGGCCTTCCTCGAGCAGCGCCCGGACGCGCTGCGCATCCTCCTGTGCCGCACCGATGACATTGAAGTAAAGCATCGGGGAGGGATCGCTGCTCAGATTCGCGCCGACAGACACAGCAGGCATCTCCTGCGCAAAGAGATCATAGAGCGGCGAACCGTCGACCACATACATGCTGATAAACAGCTTGAGCACATCCAGCTCATGCTCCGTTGCGCCGTCAAGCGGGATACCGTAGTAGATGTAGGCCTCCTTCGCAGAATCCGCGGAAACCGGAATCGTCTCCTTCACCTCGACATGACCCGAGATGGGCGTATAGCCATCGTCCGTGAGCACGATCTCCTGCCGGTCATACCGTCTGATCTCCTCATCGATCAGCTTGAGGAACGGCTCGGGATCGAGCTTGCCGTAGAGCACGGTCAGCGAGTTGGAGGGATGGTAGTACCTGTCGTGGAAATCCTTGAGCTCCTGCCAGGTCATCTCCGGGATGTAGTCCGGGTCGCCGCCATTGAACGCGGCAAACCGGCTGCCCGGGTACATCATCTTCGTCGCGCGCACCCGGGAGAGCGCAATCGGGCTGGTGTGCGCCTTCATCTCGGAATACACCGTGCCCGTCAGCGTGATGGGCGAATCCTCGTCCGCCAGCTCGTAGCGGTAAGCCTCGCGCATCATCGAACGCTCATCCGTCATAATCAGCGGATGATACAGTCCGGCCATCGTGTAATCCGCGAACGCCAGAAGCTGCTCCTCGGAGAGTGAGGCGGAATCAAACGTCGTGTTGGAGATATACGTCCCCGCATTGAGGTAGGTGTTGTAGGTCTGGTTGATCATCGAGAAGAACAGCGAGGGATCGGGGTACTTCTCCGAGCCGCCCAGCGTGCTGTGCTCGTAGACATGCGGGATGCCCTTGTCGCTCTCCGCCGGGGTTCGGAAGGACACCGTGAAGCTGCGCTCCGTGTCCTCGCACGGGATATAGACGAGCAGCGCGCCCGTCTTCTCGTGCTCCATGTGCACGAAATCGAGGTCGTACTGCTGATTGTGGACGATCTGCGTCACCTTGAAGCCGCACAGCTCGTCACCAACCGCAAGCATCTCCTGCTCCTGTGCAGCGGCGCCCAGCGCGAAAAGCACCAACATCGCCGCCAGCAGGGGAATCAACCATTTTTTCATCGTCTTTCTCCTATTTCCAATCGTCATTGTGTACTGTACCGACTTCAAAGCACATCCGCCGCCCTGTGCATCGGGCAAGGGCGGCGGATGCAGCTCATTTGTATTCTCGTCACAGACCGCCGTACCATTCC
>JALFHA010000297.1 GCA_022776785.1 Clostridiales bacterium
AAATCGAGCGCGTGGAGGGCGACGTGACGGACGGCGGCCTCGTGCGCGTGGTCGATTTCCGCGGGCGGTATATGGGCACGGGCTTCTACAACAGCCATTCGCTCATCACCGTGCGCCTGCTGACGCACCGGCAGGAGGAGATCACCGATGCGCTCATCGCCGGGCGCGTGCGCGCGGCCTGCGCCTACCGCCGGGTGGTGCTGGACAGGCCGGGAACCGACAGCTGCCGCCTCATCTACGGCGAGGCCGACCGCCTGCCCGGCGTAATTGCCGACCGCTTTGGCGGGGTGATCGTCCTGCAGGTGCTGGCGCTGGGCATGGAGCGCTATACGCAGGTGATCGCCGACGCGCTCATCGCGTGCGAGCAGCCTGATTGCCTTCTCCTGCAGAACGACGACGCCATCCGCCGCAAGGAGGGCATGGAGTGCTTCACAAAGGTGCTCCACGGCGAGCTGCCGCAGGAGACGGTCATCCATGAGAACGGCATCCGCCTGAGCGTGGACGTTGCCGGGGGACAGAAGACCGGCTACTTCCTCGACCAGAAGGACAACCACCTGTTCCTGCGCCAGTTCTGCAAGGACGCGCGCGTGCTGGATTGCTTCTCGTACATCGGCGGCTTTGCGCTCAATGCGGCCGCTGCGGGCGCACGCGAGGTGACAGCTGTGGATGTGAGCGAGCCCGCCGTCGCGCTGATTGAAAAGAACGCCGCGCTCAACGGCGCGCAGATCCAGGCCGTGTGCGCGAACTGCTTCGACTTCCTGCGCGCGCAGGTCAAGGCGGGGGAGAAGTACGACGTCATCGTGCTCGACCCGCCCGCCTTCACCAAGGCGCACGCCAACATGGCCAGCGCCTGCCGCGGCTACAAGGAGATCGCGCTCTCCGCGATGCGCCTGCTCCCTGCGGGCGGCGTGCTGGCGACGCACTCTTGCTCCTACCACATGCCTGAGGAGGTCTTTGTCAACACGGTGCTCTCTGCCGCGCAGGATCTGCACAGGCAGGTGCGCATCATCACACTGCGCAGGCAGGATATCGACCATCCCGTGCTGGCGGGGTATCCCGAGAGCTATTACCTCAAGAGCCTGTGGCTGCAAATGATGGATTGATCGTGTGGCGGACGCCCGGAAACGCTATCCGGGCGTCCGCTTTTGCATCACCGCGCCCGCTGCCGGCCCGCTCTGTATTCTCCATCCCTTCCTTCGGGGCCGGTGGTGACGCAATTACCTACAGGCCAAAAAAGAAGCAGCGCCCATCGCTGGACGCTGCTTCTTCATATAGAAGGGAAAGGGGATACATGATTACAGGTTGCGGATCTGGCTCGCTGTCGGACGGGTAAAGCCGCCCGCATTGTACTCGCAGCGCAGATAGCTGCGAACATCGGAGGAAGCCGTCGCGCCGTCGAGCATGGACATCAGCCCAGCAAAGGCGACAAGAGCGAGAACCACAAACAGCACAGTCAGCATGAGAATTCCTCTCTTTCAAATTCATGAAGGAAAATGAATGGTCGATCGGGAGCGCCTTAGCTCCCCTTGTGGCCCTATTATAGCATGAGCACGGCCAAAAGTACACCGTTTTTTCCCAAAATAACTGAAAAATTTTGCGACTGACCAAAAATTCATCGGGCGGGTCAGTCGCTGGGGAAGACCCCGGATTTCTGCATGTTCAGGGTCAAAATCCTTCATCAGAATCGCAGAAGGGACGGAAATTCTGGCAGAGCGCCGCATCTGGCATTCGCCCTGCGAATTGTTCAGGGCACACCGCGTTCGGGACGCCGGACAGGGCCATGAAGCCCGCGTCGGGAGCAAGAAGGGACAGCTATTATCAGACGCTTTTTCTCACAGCACGTGGTTTGGGTATAGGAAAGCGGTCGTGATTGTGCTATAATCACCCTATCAAGGAAGGAGAATGACTCATGAAAAAGGACAACAAGACCCGGAAGGAGCGGCGCGCCGGGCTCTATGCCAACAAGGCGACGCTGACCGTCTACCTCGTGCTGCGCGCGGTGGTGCTGCTCACGCTGGTGCGATCATTCCTGCGCGGCGAGTTTGAGAGCGTGCTGCTCTGCAGCCTGACGCTGGTGCTGCTCATCCTGCCCAGCATCTTCACCAAGCGGCTGAACATCGAGCTGCCCAGCACGCTGGAGGTCATCATCCTGCTGTTCATCTTCGCTGCGGAGATACTGGGCGAGATCAACAGCTTCTACATCCGCGTGCCCAACTGGGATACCATGCTGCACACGATGAACGGCTTCCTCTGCGCGGCCATCGGCTTTGCGCTGGTAGACATGCTCAATAGAAGCGACCGCTTTTCCTTCAAGCTCTCGCCGGTGTATCTGGCGCTGGTAGCCTTCTGCTTCTCGATGACTGTCGGCGTGCTCTGGGAGTTCTTCGAGTACGCGGGCGACCACTTCCTCGGGTTCGATATGCAGAAGGACACGGTGATCCACACCCTCAAGACCGTGGAGCTCGATGAGACGCGCACCAACAAGGTCGTCACCATCTCCGATATCGCGGACGTCATCATCGTCCATTCCGACGGCTCGCAGGAGGCACTTGGGCTGGGCGGCTATCTGGACGTGGGCATCAACGACACGATGAAGGATCTGTTCGTCAATTTCATCGGCGCGGTGGTCTTCTCGGTGATTGGCTACTTCTACGTCAAGGAGAAGGGCAAGGGGCGCTTTGCCTCACGCTTCATCCCGCGCGTGCGGGGAATCGGCGGCGATTCAAACGGGGGAGGCGCATAAGCCTTGGCGCAGCTGACGACCAGCGCCATCGTCCTGCGGCACGTTAATTACCGCGACAACGACAGGATGCTGACGCTCTTTTCGCCGACGCTCGGGCGCATCGACGCGCTCTGCCGGGGCTGCCGCCGACAGAAGAGCCCGCTGATGGCCGCGGCGGAGCTGTTTTGCACGGGGGAATATGTGCTCTATCAGTCGCGGGAGCGGACGACCGTCGTCTCCTGCACGGTCAGCGACACATTCTACCCGCTGCGCGGCGATTACGAGCGGCTCTCGCACGGCATATACGCGCTGGAGCTGTGCGCCGCAGCCGTGCAGCCTGCGCAGGAGAATGAGCGGCTGTTCCTGCTGCTGCTGCGCTCGCTGGCGCACCTGAGCTATGGCGACGCGCCCGCGCGCCGCGTGACGGCGGTGTTCCTGATGGGCATGACCTCGCTGCTGGGCTTCCGCCCGCAGGTGGGCCGCTGCGCGCGCTGCGCAAAGCTCATCGCACTTGACGGCCTTGCGGATGAGGACACGGCGGCGGCGTTTTCCGGCGAGGCGGGCGGCGTGCTCTGCCTGTCCTGCGGGGCGGGCGAGCTCTGCCGCCTGACGGCGCGGGATGTGCGCTATCTTCAGGACGTGATGCGCCGTGGGCTCGATTCACTTGCTGACCGCGAGGCGGTCTGCCCGGATGCGCTGTTTGCCGCGCTGCGGCAGATGGCCGAGGGTAAGCTCGAAGCGCCGATCCGCTCCGGGCGGCTGCTGGTGTAACGCTATCTTGCAGACAGGGAGAGACAGATATGGATGAGGATAAGCTCAAGCGGCTTGCAGGCTGGGTGGAAGAGGCCAGGCGCATCGTGTTCTTCGGCGGCGCGGGCGTCTCGACGGAGAGCGGCATCCCCGATTTCCGGGGCGTGGACGGGCTGTACAGCCAGAAATTCAGTGACCCGCCGGAGACGATCATCTCCCACACCTATTATCTGCGCAAGCCGAAGGTCTTTTTCGAGTTTTACCGCACGCGGATGCTCTATCCCGACGCACAGCCCAATATCGCGCACATCAAGCTAGCCCAGTGGGAGCGCGAGGGCAGGCTGCTGGCCGTCGTCACGCAGAACATCGACGGCCTGCATCAGAAGGCGGGCAGCAGAGCCGTCTATGAGCTGCACGGCAGCGTCCACCGCAACACCTGCCAGCGCTGCGGCGCGCGGTATTCGCTCGAGGAATTCCTGACGCTGGGCGAGGTTCCGGTCTGCCGCGTGTGTGGCGGGCGCGTCAAGCCGGACGTGGTGCTCTATGAGGAGCCGCTCGACCATGCGACCGTCGAGGGCGCGCTCGACGCGATTCGCCGGGCCGACCTGCTCATCGTCGCGGGCACGTCGCTGACGGTCTACCCTGCCGCGGCGTTTCTGGATGAATATCCCGGCAACCGTCTGGTGCTCATCAACAAGACGCCGACTCCGCGGGATGATATCGCCAATCTCACCCTGCACGAGAAGCTGGGCGAGGTGTTTGAGCGGCTGTGAGCGTCGGAAACGCGCGTGATACTGTTCTGCGCTAAAAAGCCGGGATAGCATCGCGAAGCGATGATGAGGTTTGAGCGGTAGCCCAACGTATCCAGGCCGCATCACAGCGAGGACGGCGTGAGCGTGACCAGCGAGACGGACGGCGGATTGAACAGGCGGAAGAAAAACGCGGGGTAATGCCCGTCGTTTTCGCCGAGGCCCGTGCTGATGTGCACCCACGCGCTGCCGCGGCGCGAGAGCCCCGAGCAGGCCGATGCGCCGGGGAACAGCCCGTAGCGGTCAAGCTGCTGCGAGGGCACAAACACCGGGCCGATGCCCGGCAGGCGGATGAGCCCGCCGAGATAGTGGCCGCAGAGCACCAGCCCCACGCGCCCGGCCAGCGTGCCCGCGGCGGCCTCCAGCTCCTGCACAGAGGGCGGCACATGCGTCAGCGAGACGATGACATCCTCCTCCCGCATGGCCTTTCGAGCGACGCGCGTCTGCTCGAGCGCGTTGAGGTTGTAGGCGGCCAGCTCGATGGCGTTTTCGTCTCCCGAGGCCTGCGCGTCGAGATACCGCTGCTCAAACTGGCTCTGCGCGGCGTCCAGATCGAGGCTCAGCAGGCTGCTGGTGGTTAGCCAGAGCGTCTGTCCGTCGCGCTCCACGCCCTGCGGCGCACTCAGAAGCTGCGCGCTGCGCTGACGTGCGCCCAGCACCCATGGGGCGAACGGGCTTCCGCTGTCGGCATAGTCCATCGACAGCGGCTCAGGATCGTCGTTGCCGGGAATGAAGTAGATGGGCGCGCCAGGATTCAGCTCGCGCAGCGCGTCGATGAGCGCGTAAAACGGCTGGGCGTTGCCCATCGCCGAGATCATATCGCCGGTCAGCGCGACGGCGTCAAAGTGCTCGCTGCGCAGAGCGAGCGCAATGCCTTCCTGGCTGCTGCCAAAGCGCGCGCCCTTCAGGTCGGAAATATGCAGAATGGTATAGCCCTCAAACGCCTCGCCGAGCCCGCGCATGGGCACGGTGAGGCGCTTTACATGCACAAACCGGTTGACGGCGAAATTGCCCAGCAGAAGCAGCGCGATCAGCACAGCGGCCAGCGCGAGCAGGCGCGGGGCGAGCGGGCGCCTGCGCCGGGGCTCAAAGAAGCTGCCGTCCGGCGAGGCAGCGGTAAAGTGCGCCGTGTGCCGGGAGGAAAAGGAGTCGAAACCGCTGCGACTCTGAGAGGGGCGTCTGTTCATGGGGCGATTCTCCGTTCCGTGCTGTATTGCTCTGTAAATCCTTCTGTAAAGCTCCGGCCTCGGGCGCAAAGCAACGGGATTTACAGCATTTCGTCGGGCCTGCAGCCGGCGTTACGCCGGTTTGATGATAAGTATAGCGGATTGCGCCGCGCTCGGCAATGGGTCTTGGCAGAAGAAACAAACGAAATGGATGGTTTTGGAAAAAAGTCAGTCGCGCACATGCAAGCGACGCGTTCGCCGAGCTTTTACGCGCAAAAGGTGTTCACGCGCCGGAGAATGTGGTACAATCAGAGGGAAACGACGGGAGGAAAAGAATCATGGCGAAAGACAGGACCCTCTATGTATGCGGCGCGTGCGGCTATGAGACGGCCAAATGGATGGGCAAATGCCCGGGCTGCGGCGCGTGGAACACGCTCGAGGAGCAGGCGCCGCGGGCGGCCGCAGCGCAGGCTGCGCCGGCGAAGGCGAACAAGCAGCGCCCCGGCACGGGCGCGCAGGCCATGCGGCTTGATGAGATTCCGGAGGAGAGCGCGGAGCGCGCGGGCACAGGCATCGCGGAGCTTGACCGCGTGCTCGGCGGCGGCGTGGTCGAGGGCTCGCTGACGCTGGTGGGCGGAGATCCGGGCATCGGCAAATCGACGCTGCTTTTGCAGGCATCTGAGCATCTGGCCTCGGGCGGTGCGCGAGTGCTCTATGTCTCCGGCGAGGAATCGGCCCGGCAGATCAAGATGCGCGCGCGGCGGCTCGGAGCGGCGAGCGATAACCTCTACATCCTCAGCGAGAACGCGATGGATGAGGCCGAGCGGCGATGGACGGAGCTCGCTCCGGATTTCATGGTGATCGACTCCATCCAGACGATGTACCGCCCCGATATGGCCAGCGCGCCGGGCAGCGTGTCGCAGGTGCGCGAGTGCGCCAGCCTGCTCATGCGCATGGCGAAGACGACGGGCTGCGCGGTGTTCCTCGTGGGCCATGTGACGAAGGAGGGTGCCATTGCCGGGCCGCGCGTGCTCGAGCACATGGTGGACGTGGTGCTCTACTTCGAGGGCGACCATCAGCGCCAGTACAGGATCCTGCGCGCGGTGAAGAACCGCTTCGGCTCGGTCAACGAGATCGGCCTCTTTGAGATGCGCGAGACGGGCATGACCCCGGTGGAGAATCCTTCGCATCTGCTGCTCTCCGAGCGGGCGCGCAATGTGCCCGGCTCCTGCGTGCATCCGGCGATGGAGGGCTCCCGCCCGATGCTCGTGGACGTGCAGGCGCTGGCCCTGCAGACGGCCTACGGCACGCCGCGGCGCACGACCAACGGCTTTGACGCGGGGCGGCTGGCTCTGCTGCTGGCCGTGCTGGAAAAGCGCGCGGGCATTCCGCTGCTGGGGCAGGATGTGTATGTGAACGTGGCCGGCGGTCTGGAGCTTGGCGAGCCCGCGGCGGATCTGGCGCTGTGCGCGGCGGTGGCCTCGAGCGTGAAGGAGGTGTGCGTCCCGGCCGACTGGGCGGTGATGGGCGAGGTTGGCCTGGCGGGCGAGATCCGCGCGATCTCCCAGGCGGAGCGCCGCCTTGCGGAGTGCTGGAGGCTGGGCTTCCACACCTGCGTGATGCCGCGCAGCGACGCGCGCCGCGTGCATGTGCCCGAGGGGATGCGCGTCTACGGCGTGGAGACGCTGGCCGAGGCGCTGGCCGTGCTGCTGGGCTGAGCGCTTCTTATGCAAAGCACTGGATTTTTGACCGGCAATCCTGTATAATAGAGCAGAACCCTAACTGCGCCGGTAGGGCGCAGCGGGACTTCCACAGCATGGGCGCGGGCCGCCCGGCTGAACAGAATGGAGGAAATAGATATGAAGCTGATTGTTGCGATTGTGCAGGATGAGGACGCGGGGCGTCTGGTGTCCGCACTGATGGATAAGGGCTTTGGCGTGACGAAGCTGGCGACCACCGGCGGCTTCCTGCGCGCGGGGAACACGACGCTCATCAGCGGCGTGGAGGACGAGCGGCTTGACGAGGCACTGGGCATTGTGGAAAAGACCTGCAAGAGCCGCGAGCAGATCACGGCCTCCGCCGCGCCGATGAACGGCGGAGCGGGCGGCGTGTATGTGCCCTATCCCATCCGGGTGACGGTGGGCGGGGCGACGGTCTTTGTGCTGGAGGTCAGCCAGTTCCTGAAGGTGTAAACATGCCAGCGTTTGCTGATTTTGCCGGGCAGAGCGCGCACATTGCCCGCCTGGCGGAGGAGTTTTCATCGGGGGAGTTTGTCCACGCTTACTTGTTTTCCGGGCCGAAGGGCACGGGCAAGCGCAGCGTGGCGCGCCTGTGTGCGATGACGGCGCTGTGCCGCGGGGGACACAAGCCCTGCGGCGTGTGCGGCCCGTGCCGCCGGGTGCTGAGCGATACGCATCCCGACGTGCACACCGTGCTCCCTGAAAAGGGAAAAAAGACCATCGGCGTGGACACGCTGCGCGGGGTGATCGAGGAGACGGCCACCCGTTCCTTTGAGGATGGCGCAAAGGTCATGCTCGTGCCCGAGGCGGAGCGGATGACCCCCGCCGCGCAGAACTGTCTGCTCAAGACGCTTGAGGAGCCGCCCGAGAACACGGTGTTCTTTCTTATCACCGACCAGCCGGGCGCGCTGCTGGCGACCATCGTCTCGCGCTGCCGGGTTGTGCGGTTCCATCCGCTCTCCCAAAAGGAGGCGGAGGCGCGGCTCATCGCGCTGGGGCTTGAGCCCGGGGATGCCGCGCGCCGCGCGCGCATGGCGGAGGGCTGTGTCGGGCAGGCGCTCGCCATCGACGAGGCGCAGCTTGAGCTGCGGCGCGCGCTGACGCGGGATGTGTTTTCCGTGCGCTCGCCGCGGGACGCGCTGGCCGTGGTTAGCCGATACAAGGACGATAAGGAGCGCGCGGAGGCGGCGCTCGACGTGCTGGAATGCGCTGTGCGGGATATCCTGCTTGCGCAGGCGGGCGGCGAGCCGCTCAGCGGCGCGGGATATGACGTGCAGGCGGAGGCATACGCGCGCGCCGTGCCGCAAAGCGAGGCGCTGGCGCTGGCGCAGACGGTGACAAGGGCCCGGAGGATGCTGGGCAGCAACGTCGCCTTTGCCTCGGCACTGGAAATGATATTGCTGAAAATAGCGGAGGAATATACCCAATGGCGATGGTAGTCAGGGTGCGCTTCAAGCGTGCCAGCAAGCTGTACGACTTTGACCCGAACGGGCTGGAGCTGCACACGGGCACGCGCGTGGTCACGGAGACTGCGCGCGGCGTGGAGCTGGGGGAATGCGTGTCCGGCGTGATAGAGGTGCCGGATGAGCGCGTGGTCTCCCCGCTCAAGCCGATCATCCGCATTGCGACGGAGCAGGATCTGGCGATCCAGAAGCGCAATGAGCAGTATGAGAAGGATGCCTTCGACATCGCACTCGAGCGCATCGCCGAGCACAAGCTCGAGATGAAGCTGGTGGATGTCGAGTATGCGTTCGATCATTCCAAGATCATCTTCTATTTCACGGCCAACGGCCGCGTCGATTTCAGGATGCTGGTCAAGAATCTGGCGAGCATCTTCAAGACGCGCATTGAGCTGCGTCAGATCGGCGTGCGCGACGAGGCCAAGATGCTCGGCGGCATCGGCCCGTGCGGGCGACCGCTGTGCTGCCGCACCTTTCTGGGGGATTTCACGCCCGTGTCCATCAAGATGGCCAAGGAGCAGAATCTCTCCCTCAACCCGACCAAGATTTCCGGCCTGTGCGACAGGCTGATGTGCTGCCTCAAGTACGAGCAGGATCAGTACGAGGCCACGCGCAAGCGTATGCCGCGCGTGGGGCGCGAGATCATCACGCCCGACGGCGTGGGCACGATCAACGCCATCAACGTGCTCGAGGAGCGCGTGCGCGTGCGCATCGCCGTGGGCGACAGCTTCGAGCTGCGCGATTACGCCATCGACGATTGCCAGCGCCCCGAGCCGCAGGGCGGCGCGCCCAGGCAGGAGCACCCCACGCGGGAGGAGCCGATAGAGGATGCGGAGGTGGCGGAGCTTCCGCAGGAGAACGGCGAGCAGGAGACCGCAGCGCTTCCGGCAGCGGAGAGCGCTGAGCGCCCGGAGAAGAGCCCGCGCTCGGAGAGAGGGCCGCGCCCGGAGAAGGGCCCGCGTCAGGAGAGAGGCCCGCGTCCGGAGAGGGGGCCGCGTCCGGAGAGAGGGCCGCGTCCGGAGAAGGGCCCGCGTCAGGAGAGAGGCCCGCGTCCGGAGAGGGGCCCGCGCCCGGAGAGGGGCCCGCGCCCGGAGAATGGAGCGCGCCCGGAGAACGGGCCGCGCCGTGAGCGGCCGTATCCCGATGGCGAGGAGCGCAGGGACAGGCGGAGCGACAGACCGCCGCGCCCGGAGAGAGGCCCGCGTCCGGACAGATCTGCCCAGATGCGAGGCGTGAACATGCCGCAGCCCGCGGCGCAGCGGGCAGAGGGCACGCAGGAGCGACCTGCTCAGCAAAGCGACGTCCCGAAGGCGCCTGAACTGCGGGAGATCGTCGTGCAGGCGGAGGAAATCTCCGTGACGGAGGAGCTTCAAATCCGGGAGACGAATCAGCTCGAGGATTTGCTTTGATGGTGACAGCTTGTACTGTTCTCATTCGAAAGGCTGCTTTCATAGGCGCAAGTAGTTTTGTCAAAGGGTGTTTGCATTATATTCGGAAAAAACAAAAAACAATAACACCGCAACACTCAATGATCCCCTGATATAGAGAAGTCGTGTTTCCCGGCAATCATCCGGCCCGGAACCACGGCTTCTTTTTTGGGACAGTGAAGCAGGACACTTTGGTTTTTTATACTATTTACGGCTAAAATCTAGCTTTGCAGAATCAGCCCCGTTTCAATCGTAGGATGCTTCGCATCCTGCTCTGAAACTGCTTTTTCTTTTGAACAATAAGGGAACATTGGGCTGCCGCCCAAACCTGCTTGAGGGATTTCATCCCTCAA
>JALFHA010000357.1 GCA_022776785.1 Clostridiales bacterium
CCCTCAAGCAGGTTTGGGCGGCAGCCCAATGTTCCCTTATTGTTCAAAAGAAAAAGCAGTTTCAGAGCAGGATGCGAAGCATCCTACGATTGAAACGGGGCTGATTCTGCAAAGCTAGATTTTAGCCGCAAAATAGTATGACATTTGAAAACGGACAAGGAGACAGATACAGGCATGATAAGCGGAAAGACGGTGGCCTTCCACACGCTGGGCTGCAAGGTCAATCAGTATGACACGCAGGCCATGCGCGAGCGCTTCGAGCGGGCGGGCTGCCGGGAGGTGCCGTTTGACGGGCAGGCGGACATCTACGTCGTGAACACCTGCACGGTGACGGGCACGGGCGATAAAAAGAGTATGCAGATCATCCGCCGCTGTCACAGGCAGAATCCCGACGCGGCTATCGTCGTGACGGGCTGCCTTGCGCAGCGCGCCGCCGATGAGCTGACGCTGCCGGGTGTGCGGCTGGTGCTGGGCACGCAGCGGCGCGGCGAGGTGGTGGAACTGCTCGGGCAGGCGCTTGCGCAGGATTGTGCGCTCATCGCGGTGCAGACGCTGCGAAGGGCACCCTTTGAGCACCTGACCGTGCATGCGCACGAGGGGCACGCCCGCGCGACGATGAAGATTCAGGAGGGCTGCGACCGCTGGTGCAGCTACTGCATCATCCCCGCGGTGCGCGGGCCGATCCGCTCCCGGCCGATTGACGAGATCATGGAGGAGGCGCAGAGCCTTGTGGACGCGGGATTTCGGGAGGCGGTGCTCACGGGCATTCACCTGACGAGCTATGGCCGCGACTTGCGCGACGGCTCGACGCTGCTTGACGCGGTGCGCGCCGTGCACGAGGTGCAGGGCATTGACCGCATCCGGCTTGGCTCGCTGGAGCCGGTCATCGTGACGCCGGAATTTGCTCAGGGAATTGCGGCGATGCCCAAGGTCTGCCACCAGTTCCACCTCGCGCTGCAAAGCGGCAGTGATACAGTGCTCGAGCGGATGCGGCGTCGCTACACGAGCGGTGAATTCCTGACAGCCTGTGCGCTTCTTCGGGAGACCTTTGACGACTGCGCGCTGACCACCGATGTGATGACCGGCTTCCCCGGCGAGACGCGGGAGGAATTCGAGCAGACGATGGATACCTGCACGCGCGCAGGCTTCGCGCGGATGCACGTCTTTCCGTATTCCGAGCGGGAGGGCACGCGCGCGGCGGAGATGGAGGGCAGCGTGCCCCGTCCTGTGCGCGAGGAGCGCGCAAGGGAGCTCATCGCGCTGGGGCATCGGCTCGAGGCGCAGGCGCTGGCGGCGCGCGTGGGCCAAACGGAGGATGTGCTCATCGAGGAGATCGACGGCGAGGGGCGTGGCACGGGCTACACGGGCGGCTATATGCGCGCGCATGTGTCCGGCGCACAGCCGGGAGAGATTGTGCATGTCCGCGTGACCGGCACGGAGGGCGGCGAGCTGATTGGCGAGCGCTGCGGTTGAGTTACGGGGATACGCGCGAAGCGATGAAGGGAGTCCGAGGGACAATGTCCCTCGGGCAGGTTTGGGCGGCAGCCCAACGTATTTCTATATGGAGAACCCATTCTGGCAACGCAGTCAGGGAGCGGAGCGATACCTGACGGTGAATCTGCGACAGCTCAATTTGAATTGCGATCAGTATGACAGAAGAATTCACAGAGTAAATCGGCATGATGCCGATTGCATCACCGACGGAGTGATAGAAGTCCCGCTGCTTTACGATCGAGGCCGAAGCTTTGCAGAAGGACTTTTATAGTAAATCGGCATGATGCCGATTGCATCACCGACGGAGTGATAGAAGTCCCGCTGCTTTACGATCGAGGCCGAAGCTTTGCAGAAGGACTTTTATAGTAATCAAAAAGGAGATGTCTGAATATGGAAAACTGTCTTTTCTGCAAAATCGCTGCGGGCGAAATCCCGAGCACGAAGGTCTATGAGGATGACGAGGTGCTGGCCTTCCGCGACATCGCGCCGCAGGCCCCGACGCATGTGCTTGTCATCCCGAAGAAGCACGTTTCCGGCTGGTATGACGCGAAGGACGAGAGTGATGCGGCCCTCGCGCACCTGATGCGCGCGGCGGCGACCGTCGCCAAAATGGAGGGCCTTGTGGAGAGCGGCTTCCGCGTTGTATCCAACTGCGGGCCGGATGCGCAGCAGAGTGTGCCGCATCTGCACCTGCATGTGCTCGGCGGGCGCGCGATGAGCGGGGAGATGGCATAAAGCTACCAATGTGGGCTTTTGCATGAAGCTGTACATGTCAAAAGAAAAGGGAGTCCGGGGATTATGCTTCCCGGGCTCCCTTCTTTGCGCCTGTGTGCAAGAAAGAGGCTTTGATACTATTTTGCGGTTAAAATCTAGCTTTGCAGAATCAGCCCCGTTTCAATCGTAGGATGCTTCGCATCCTGCTCTGAAACTGCTTTTTCTTTTGAACAATAAGGGAACATTGGGCTGCCGACCCGGGAAACCCGCATAGTCGCGCCAAAGGTGCTCCTTGCGGTTTCCAGCCTTCGCCCGCCTGATTCCGCCACTGGCGG
>JALFHA010000019.1 GCA_022776785.1 Clostridiales bacterium
GATGGCCGCGGATGCGGAGCCACCGGTGGCGAGCATCGGGTCGACGAGCAGGATCTCGCGCTCCTCGGCGTCGGCGGGCAACTTGCAGTAATACTCCACCGGTTCAAGGGTGTTCGGATCACGGTAGAGGCCGATATGCCCCACCTTCGCAGCGGGCACAAGGCTCATGATGCCGTCCACCATGCCAAGACCTGCGCGCAGAATCGGCACGATGGCCAGCTTCTTGCCGGAGATGACCTGCGTCTGCGCGCGGCAGATCGGCGTCTCGATCTCCACGGTCTTCAGCGGCAGATCGCGCGTCACCTCATACGCCATGAGCATGGAAATCTCATTGAGGAGCTCGCGGAACTCCTTCGGGCCGGTTTCCTTGTCCCGCATCAGGGACACCTTATGCTGAATCAGCGGGTGATCCATCACATGAACGTTCGACATGCGTATCCTCCTTTTCGGCTGCCGGCTGGCTGCCGCTTCACGCTTTTTGACCATTATATCATTTTGACAGGCGTGCGGCAAGGGGTTCGGGGCTTTTTTTGCCCGCCCGCTTGCTTGACACAGGACGTGCCCCGCGCTATACTAAATTGACGTTTTATGGAACATAGTAATGAAAAGACGCGCCGACGGGCGCGCGGAAAACGGAGGGATTGACCTTTGCTGAGCCGACCATTGATTGAGCGCACTGCCTTTTTGGGCATCAGCTGGTATGCGATACTGATTGTTGCGGGCATCGTGCTCGCACTGCTGCTCTGCTCGCGCGAGGCGCGCAGGGAGCGCCTGCCGCAGGATCTTCTGGTGGATTTCCTGCTCTATGCTATTCCGCTGGGCATTGTGGGCGCGCGGCTGTATTATGTAGCTTTCCGCTTCAACGTCTTTGCGGAGGATCCGCTCTCCATCTTCAATATCCGCGAGGGTGGGCTGGCAATTTACGGCGCGGTCATCGGCGGGCTGATCGCGGCGCGCATCGTCTCGCGCAAGCATGGCGTGCCGATGCTCAAGCTGCTTGACATCGCTGCGCCGGGTCTGGTGCTCGCACAGGGCATCGGCCGCTGGGGCAACTACATCAACATGGAGGCCTACGGCCTGCGCATCGCCGAGGAGACTCTGCAGTTCTTCCCCTTCGCGGTGGAGATTCCTGTGGGCGACGTGTGGTACTGGCACATGGCGACGTTCTTCTACGAATTCTGCTGGGATATGCTCGTCTTTGTGCTGTTGCTGGCGGTTCGCAGCCGCTGCCGCCGCACGGGCGACGTGTTCTGCTGGTATCTGCTGGCCTACTGCGCCGGGCGCACGGTCATCGAGGGCCTGCGCAACGACAGCCTGACCTTCATCAGCGAATTCGTGCGCATCTCGCAGGTGCTCTCCGCGCTCGCCGCGCTGGCGGTGGTCGTCTACTTCTTCGTGCGCATCCGCGACAGAATCAGCGCCGTCACCGTCCTGCCGCTCGTCAGCGCTGTGCTCTGTCTGGTGACGACCTTCCTGGGCGAGTTTGAACGCGGCGCCTACAGCTTCCTGTTCCTCTATTCCCAGATCAGCCTGGGCGCACTGCTGGCGACGCAGATCGCCATCATCGTGCTGTGGACGTTGGACAGCCGGCACTTTGACGCGCTGACGGCCGCGCCGCTTATGCTGTGCGGCGCGTTCATCGTCGGCCTGCTCGTTGCGGGAGCAGGGCGCGCCAATGCGGACAACACCTACTACGTCTCCCTGCGCCAGTGTGCGGCGATGCTTCAGCTCATCCTGTGCGGCTGGCTGCTCTGTTACCGATTCTGCCCGATGGGCGTGGAAAGCGAGCGTGATTAAACGATGCACAACCTGACCATGATGACCGACCTGTACGAGCTGACGATGATGAACGGCTACCTGCGCCACGGTATGAAGGATGCGCGGGCGTGCTTTGACGTGTTCTACCGCAAGCAGGGGGACATGACCTCCTACGCGGTGGCCGCGGGGCTCGAGCAGGCCATCGACTATGTGAAGAACCTGCGCTTTGAAGCCGAGGACGTAGCCTACCTGCGCAGCCTGGGCATCTTTGACGAGGATTTCCTCGCCTATCTTTCAAACTTCCGTTTCACCGGAGAGATTCTCTCCGTTCCGGAGGGCACCATCGTCTTCCCGAACGAGCCGATTGTGCGGGTGATCGCGCCGATCATGGAGGCGCAGCTGCTGGAGACGACGCTACTGAACATCATCGGCCATCAGACGCTCATCGCGACAAAGGCCTCGCGCATCGTGCAGGCCGCCAAGGGCGATCGCGTGCTCGAATTCGGCCTGCGCCGCGCGCAGGGACCGGACGCGGGCATCTACGGCGCGCGCGCCGCGATCATCGGCGGCTTTCAGGCGACGAGCAACGTGCTGGCGGGCCAGATGTTCGCTGTGCCCGTCGGCGGCACCCACGCGCACAGCTGGGTGATGTCCTTCCCGGATGAGCTGACGGCATTCCGCGCCTATGCAGATGTATTCCCCCATCAGTGCCTGCTGCTGGTGGATACCTACGACACGCTGGGCAGCGGCGTGCCCAACGCCATCACCGTGTTCGGGGAGCTGCGCGCCAGGGGCATCGAGCCGATGGGCATCCGTCTGGACAGCGGTGACCTCGCGTTCCTCAGCCGTCAGGCGCGCACGATGCTCGACGAGGCAGGCTTCCCGAACGCGAAGATTTTCGCCTCCGGCGACCTGGACGAGGAGGTCATCTGGGATCTCAAGGCGCAGGGCGCGGCCATCGACGTCTGGGGCGTGGGCACACGGCTGATTACCAGCATGGGCAATCCCAGCCTCGGCGTGGTCTACAAGCTGGCGGCGCAGGAGATCGGCGGCAGCTTCGTACCGCGCATCAAGATCTCCGAAAACCCCGCCAAGGTCACCAATCCGGGCATCAAGCAGCTTCTGCGCTACTACGACAAGCGCACCGGCAAGGCGCTCGCCGACCTCATCGCGCTGGAGGACGAGCAGCTCACAGGCGGTCAGCCGCTGGAAATCTTCGATCCCGAGCACACCTGGAAGCGGATGACGCTGTGCGATTACACGGCACGCCCGCTGCTTACGCCCATCTTTGAGCGCGGCGAGCTGGTCTATGCGCCGCCGACGCTGGCGGAAATCTCCGCCTATGCCCAGCAGGAGATGGATTCCTTCTGGGAGGAATATAAGCGCCTGCACAGCCCGCACCGCTACAAGGTCGATCTCTCGCCCAAGCTCTACGCGCTCAAGAGCGAGCTGCTCGGGCAGCGGCGCGGATGAGCATCATGGAGCCCTCCGTCACCGCCGTTCTGAGCGTCAAAAGCGTGCGTCGCATGCACAGCCGCGCCGTGCTGATCCTCTCCAACGGGGAGACGCGCGTCATGCCCCGCGCGCTGCTGCGCGAGCGCCCATATCGCGGCGGCGTGCCGTTTGATGAAGCGGCGTTTGACGCGCTGCTGCGCGAGCGATCCTACCCCTTCGCGCTGGAGCGCGCCGTTTCCCTGCTCGCCGTGCGCGCTAGGACGGAGCGGGAGCTGCGCGACGCGCTGCGCCAGTGCGCCTACTCCGAGGCGGTCATCGAACGGGTTATCTCGCGGATGAACGAGGCCGGATACATCGACGATGCGGACTTTGCCAGCCAATGGGCTGCGTCGCGCACAAGCAAGGGGCTGGGCGCGCGGCGCATCGCCATGGAGCTGCGGCAAAAGGGCGTGGACGCAGAGCACATCGAGCAGGCGCTGGGCCAGCTTGACGAGGAGGAGTGCATGGAGAGCGCCGTGCGCGCCGCGCGAAAGGCTGCGCGCGGCAAGGAGCTTTCCTCTCCAGCCGACCGGCAGAAGGTCTTTGCCGCGCTGATGCGCAAGGGCTACGACAGCGCCAGCGCAAGGAGGGCGATTGAGGCGCTGCGCGATCAGCAGGAATGACGGGCTTTGCCTTCTCTCCTCCATCCGCTTGGCGCCGTGGTTGTTTTCAGAATACACAGAAGGAGCATCGCTTTCTCTGCGCTGAGCGCAGGAGGCGATGCTCCCTTTTGATGATTACAGCGTGTCATCGAGCACGCGCTCAATGATTTTCGCCACGCCCAGCTCATCGTTTGTCGCCGTGCGGTAGCGGCACACAGCGAGGACATCCCGCGTCGCGTTGCCCATCGCCACGCTGTGTGCGGCATATTCGAGCATGGACAGGTCGTTTGCCGCGTCCCCGACGGCCATGACGCTTTCCCGCGTCAGCCCCATCTGCTCCGCGACGGCGGCAAGCGCCGTGCCCTTGCTGACGCCCTCGGGCATGATTTCGAGGTTATCCGGCGCGGAGCTGGTGATCTGCGCCTGCGGCAACGCGGCGCGCACGGCCTCACGGGCAGCTGCGATGCGCGCGTCGTCGTCATCCCCGATACCGCTGCCGCGCCCGACGGCGAAGATCTTCATCAGCCCGCGATCCGCCGCGGCGCGCAGCGCATCTGCTCCATACCGGGCAGGCATCAACCCGCGCTCGGCGAGGTGATAGACGCGCCCCGTTCCATCCTGCACGGTGGAGACGAGCCCGTCCTCAAAGCCGTTGACCATCAGGCCGAAGGGCAGCAGCGCATCCAGCACCCGATGCGCATCCGCAGGCGCAAAGCTGCGCCGCAGCATCACATGCCCCTCGGGCAGCGGCCCGTCGCTGGCCCTCGCGCCGTTGGCCGCGATCACCATGCACGGCAGGCCGAGCCGGTGAATGAAATCGCTGGCGTCCTCGAGCATCCGCCCCGTGCAGATGCACACGCGTATGCCCGCCGCGTCAGCGCGCCGGATGGCCTCGATGTTCTCCTGCGGCAGCGTTCTGTGGTCGCTGAGCAGCAGCGTGCCGTCCATGTCCAGCGCAATCAGCCGAACCGGATTCACAGCGCTCCCTCCCCTCACATGCCCGCACTCAGAACGGGCACTCCGTCGTAAATTCCCTTCCGTTCAGATAAGCCAGCGCACCCTCTGCATGAACGACCAGCCTCGTCGCCCAGAGCTGCTGGCGGCGCAGGCCGAGGCGGCGGTTGAGCGCGCGGTCGCCGTATTTGTCATCTCCGAGAATCGGATGGCCGATGTGTGAAAGATGTGCGCGAATCTGATGCGTGCGCCCGGTGATAAGCTCCACCTCCAGCCTGGACTGCTCGCCCGCCTCCAGCACCCGGTAAGCGGTGACGATCTCCTGCGCGCCGCGCGCGGGATAGTCCGTCACAGCGACGCGTGCGATTTCCGCGTCCTTGCGCAGATAGGCCCGCATGACGGCCTCGCGCTGCCCGGGGCAGCCCTTGACCCGGCAGGTGTAGAACTTTTGAAAGGTGCGCTCCGAAAACGCCTGCCGCGCGGATTCATACGCATCGTCATCCTTGGCAAGCAAAAGCAGACCGCCGGTCTGTACATCAAGCCTGTGGCAGAGATGAAGCCGGTCTGTTTTTTCGCCCCTGCCGCGCAGATACGCAGCAGCCCGTGTCAGCGCGCTGTCCCCGGCGAGGGGATTCTCCTCGTTCTGGGAGGGAACGCCCTGCGGCTTGTCAAGCAGCAGCACATGCGCATCCTCAAAGACGATCACAGGCGCGGGCAACGCTCTTTCCTGCGCGACCACGGCGCTTTTGGGAAAGAAGGCGCGTACCTCCTGCCCCGAACGCACGCGGAGATCCTGCGCCGTCCGCTCGCCATCCACGCGCACCTCGCGCCGTTTGAGCGCCTCGCGCACCGCCCACGGCGGAACATCCGGCGCGCACTGGCGCAGCAGCGCCGTGAGCGTCAGGCCGTCCTGCTCCTGAGAGACCGTCACGCGCATGGCGCGCCCCCTTTCTCCGCCCTATTGGAGCGCGCCGCACTCGGCGGACTCCACCCACTTGGGCAGCATGTAGTACATATTGCTCAGCGCTCCGCGCATGGCGGGCGAAACATAGACGATCAGCGACTCCTGAAGGACCTCCTCCAGCGCGGACAGCGGCGCGCCCTGCTTGCACAAAAAGCGCAGGTTGCGCGCCACATCCCCGGCGCGGCAGCCGTCGCGCAGCGCGTCGGCGATGGTGCGCTCCAGCCCCTCCTGAAGCGGTATCTCCTCAGGCAGGATGTCCAGCGGCGCAGGCGAGCTCATGGCGGCGGGCAGCAGCAGGCCGTTCTTTCTGCGTCCGGCGGCGATCAGGCAGCTCGGGTCGGCCAGCGCGGGATGCACGAGCATCACGCCGCCGCTGTAATCCACGCAGTCATAGCTTGCCCAGAGATAGCGCCGGGCAAGCTGGATGAGCAGCTCGTCGTGCGTGCAGGCGCCGAAAAGCTCCCGCAGAATGAGCTGCTGCGGCTGACGGTCATCCATCGCGCCGACGCGGTAGAGCGTGCCGTCAAGCACGCCCTCCAGCTCGGAAAGCTGCTGGCGCAGACGCTCATGCTCGGGCCGGGCAAAGGCCCGGGCCACAGGCTGAAGGACGGGCAGCTCCAGCTCGATGACCGGCTTGCCCGACACCAGCCCCACGCTCGCCCACAGCCGCAGCGACAGCGCCCGCGCTGCGTCCAGCTCCAGCGTATCCTCGATGGGCGCGCTGCCGCCGAGGATCAGCGCGCGCTCGACGAGCTCATGCTCCTCGCGCGAGAGGCAGTCCGCCTGCAATTCGATGGTCGAGAGCACCGTCTTCCACACGAGAGAGAGCTGCTGGGCGCGCATGGGCTTGCGCTCGACATCCTGCCAGCTCTGCTCGAGCTTGCGCGAGAGCGCCGCCGGCGGCAGCGCCTCCAGACGCACCGCCCCCAACGGCGCGAGCTGCGCCACGCGCTGCTCGAAGCGGCGCCTGCGCATGGCCTCGATGGTCTTCTCCTGCCAGCCGCCAATGAACACTTCTTCCTGCCTGAACACGTCTTCGTCCCCCTGAGCCCCTGCCCTGATTCCGATTTCTTTTCCCCCAAGCGCAGTGCACAAAGCAATGGCACCCGTGTTGCCTGCATGGGTGCCATTGAATGCGTTTATCTTTGGAAAGCAGGGAAATCAGTCGATGCGCAGCACCCAGCCGAAGGGATCCTCCTGCGTGCCGAACTGAATTCCGGTCAGCGTGTCGTAGAACTTCTGGGTCAGCGGGCCGATTTCGCCGCCGGAGATGGTGATCTCCTTATCCTCCCACGCCAGACGGCCAACCGGAGAGACGACCGCCGCCGTGCCGGAGCCAAAGGCCTCCTCCAGCTCGCCCCTGTCAGCGGCGTCGAAGACGTCCTGCACGGTGATGCGGCGCTCCTCGACGGGCACGCCCATGTGCCGCGCGAGCTTGATGATGGAGTCGCGCGTGATGCCGCCGAGAATGGAGCCCAGCAGCGGCGGCGTAACCAGCGCGTCCTTGAACTTGAAGAACATGTTCATCGAGCCAACCTCCTCGATGTACTTGTTCTCCTTGCCGTCGAGCCAAAGCACCTGCTCATAGCCCTTCTTCTCGGCCAGATCGCCCGCGAGGATGGACGCGGCGTAGTTGCCGCCCGTCTTGGTGAAGCCCACGCCGCCCTTGACGGCGCGCACGAGCTCCGGCTCGACATAGATGCCCACCGGCGCCAGCCCCTTCGGGTAATACGCGCCGGACGGAGAGCAGATGATGTAGAAGCGATAGGTGTGCGACGCGTGCACGCCGAGCATCACATCGGTGGCGATCATCGTCGGGCGGATATACAGCGACGTACCCGGCGCGGAGGGAACCCAGTCCGCATCCGCCTTGAGCAGCGTGAGCAGACCCTCGAGCGCCTGCTCCACGTCAAGCTCCGGCATACCCATGCGCACGGCGGAGCGGTTCATGCGGGCAAAGTTGTCGCGCGGGCGGAAGAGCTGCAATCCGCCGTCCTTGCGGCGGTAGCACTTCATGCCCTCGAAGATCTCCTGCGCATAGTGGAAGACCGTGCTGGCCGGATCCATGACAAACGGGCCGTAGGGCACCACGCGGGCATCATGCCAGCCGCGCCCCAGCTCGTAATCCATAATGAACATGTGATCGGTAAAGAGCTTGCCGAAACCGAGCTTTGATTCATCCTCCGGCTTCTTCTTGGGCTGTGTCGTCAGCGTGACGGGAATATTGTACATTGATTTTTCCTCCATAAAGTTCGGGTTTTCGACGAACTTCGGGGCAAATCGCCTCAAATCGTAGCGCTATTATTTTATCGCCATCCCCCCTCCGTGTCAAGTGCACACCTGTCGCAAACCGTCGAATTCCTGAAGATTCTGCAAGAGAAGCGCAAAAAATTTTCACCTCTGCCGCCATATTCATGCAAAAAGGCCATCTCTGCGCTGCACTGCAAGCATCTACCTGCCAATATGAACCTGCTGCGCTACCGGTATCAGGCGAACATGAATTCATTCGTCTGCTCTGTATGCATAAGAAATGTGTTCCGCAAGCCAAGCCTTGTGGTATACTGTCTGCATAATCTGATGCAATCTTCATAGGAGGGAAAACGTGAGCACATCCCTGCTCTTCCCCTTTCCCCTCGAGCCGGAGGACATCCTGCGCCGCCGCGCCGCCATCCTCGCCGGGCTGCTCGCGCGCGATGCGGGCTTTTGCGCCATTCCCGTGCGCAGCATCCTGCCGTCCACACTCGGGCGGATGCTTCGCGCCTACGACGGGCAGTTCTTCTGCGGCGCGCTCCTTCACGCCTTTCCCGAGCTGCGCGTGACGCTCTCCTCCCGGCTGACCAGCGCCGCGGGAAAATTCGTCTACACCCGCGCGCCCGGCAAAGGCCCCGGACAGACGGAGATTCGCATGTCCTCTGACTTTCTGTTCCGCCTGAATGAGGGGCCGTTTGACCTGAACGGGCTGCGCGTCGCCACGCCGCAGGAGGCGTTTCTTGTCGTCTTTGAGCACGAGCTCTGCCACGCGGCGCAGCTCGCCCTTGACGGGCATACCGGACACGACGAGCGCTTCTGCGCGCTGGCACTCGGCCTGTTCGGCCACACGCAGACCCGCCATGCCCTGCCCACCCGCCGCACAGAGGCGGCGCAGGCGGGCTTTCGCGTCGGCGCGGAGGTCTGCTTTCCGTTTGAGGAAAGGACGCTGCGCGGCGTGCTGACCTACGTCGGCAAGACGGCGACGGTCATGGTGCGCGCGCCTCGCGGCCCCTACCGCGACAGCGCCGGGCGGCGATATCAAAAGTACCGCGTGCCGGTGGGGCTGCTGCAAAAACCACAATAATGCGCGATTGAGCGTGATATGAGGGGCCTTCCGCGCATCTGTACAGGCAGAAACCGCCCAGCAGGGATAAGCTGCGCTGACGCGCCTGCCTGCCATGCGGACAAAGGAGGGCTTTACCGTGAATCGGGACGAATTTGAGCGGCGCATTGCAGCGCTGCGGCCGCGTCTGCTCGCAGCGGCACGGCGCAGGCTGCCGCCGGATGAATGTGAGGATGCCGTGCAGAGCGCCGTCCTTTCGGCGTGGGAGCATCTGCCCCGCCTGCGCGACGAGGCGGCGTTTGACGGCTGGGTCTTTCAGATTCTTGAAAACCAGTGCCGCCAGATCCTGCGCAGGCTCAAGCGGAGCAGGGCGCTTCTGCAGCCGCTCGATACCGCGCCCGAGCCTGCCGTCATGGATGACGCGGAGCCGGGGCTGGGCAGCGCGCTTGAAGCGCTGAGCGCTGAGGACAGACGGCTCCTGCTTTTGCACCACGAGCAGGGCTACTCGCTCGGGGAGCTTTCGCAGATGACGGGACAGAGCACGGGCGCGCTCGGGATGCGCATGATGCGCGCAAGAAAAAGGCTGCGTATGGCGCTCATTTCGCTGCTGCTCATCGTCCTGCTGCTAGCCGCCGCGGCCTTTGCCGCCGAAAAGCTCGGCGTGAACTGGTTTCTGCTCAATCGCCGCGCATCCGAGCCGGAGCTCTATGGCCCGGACGGGCTGGCGGATGGAGAAATCGCCTACAGCGGTGCGCTCCTTGCCGCGGAGATCAGCGACGTCATTTGGGATACGAACCGCCTCAGCCTGCTGCTGACCTACTCCATCGCCGGAACGGAAGAAAACGTGCTGACCATCCACGGCGGCTGTCTCGGCGTGGACGGCGAGCGGCAAGACCACATCTGGACAGACGGCAGGATTGTGCCCGTCGCGCAGTGGGCACAGGGAAAGCCGGTGCATGTATTCACGCTGGACGGCTGGCAGGCCGACGGCCTGTATCTGACCGGGAGCGAGGATTTTCTGACAGACGGCCTCGGCGAGAGCTTCTTTGCCGAGCTGCACCTTGATTCGGTCGCGCCGGAGCGGTATGAAGCCCTGCTCGATGAGGATGGCACACTGCCCCTGTCGTGCGCCGTGTCCGTTCAGGACTATGACAGCGGCAATACGCTGGAATCGGGAACCCTGACGCTGCGCGTGAGCGCGCCCGACCCCGTGAAATGGAGGGAAGCGTATGAAGCTCATATTCGCCAATCAAACGGTCAGTGATCCCTTTGATTTGTAGAGATTGTACATTATTTTACGCCAAATTCTACATATTAGACCTTTACTGACTTTAACCAATCGTGGTATACTATCCCCGTCGAAAGACAGAATTCCAATTACCGTTCACCGGGTGCTTTCGCCCTGAACATAAAGGAGGAGGATTTGGATGGATGCCAACCGTTTCACCCAAAAATCCCTTGAAGCCCTGCAAAGCGCTTCCCAGCTCGCGCAGAGCTGCGGCAACGCGCAGGTGGAGCAGCTTCACCTGCTCTCCGCCCTGCTCTCGCAGGAAAACGGCCTCATCGGCCAGCTGATGGAAAAGCTGGGCGTGCAGCTTCGCATGGCGCAAAGCGCCTGCGACGGCGCGGTCAGCCGCCTGCCGAAGATTTCCGGCAGCAATCAGCAGCCCTACGTCTCCGGCACGCTATCCGCGGCGCTGCAGCAGGCCGAGGCCGAAATGAAGCAGATGCGCGACGAGTATGTCTCCGTCGAGCACCTGTTCCTTGCCCTCATCGAGAAGGCCGACTCCGGTGTCAAGCCGGTTCTTACCCAGCTCGGCGTGACGAAGCCGAAGTTCCTCGAGGCGCTGCAGAGCGTGCGCGGCAGCGCGCGCGTCACCAGCGAAGATCCGGAATCCACCTATGACGCGCTCAAGAAATACGGGCAGGATCTCGTGGAGCTGGCCCGTCAGAACAAGCTCGACCCCGTCATCGGCCGTGACGCGGAGATCCGCAACGCAATCCGCATCCTCTCGCGCAAGTCGAAGAACAACCCCGTGCTCATCGGTGAGCCGGGCGTCGGCAAGACGGCCATCGCCGAAGGCCTTGCGCAGCGCATCGTGCGCGGCGACGTGCCCGACAGCCTGAAAAACCGTACGATCTTCTCCCTCGATATGGGCGCGCTGATTGCGGGCGCGAAGTTCCGCGGCGAGTTTGAGGAGCGGCTCAAGGCCGTCCTCAATGAGGTCAAGGCCAGCGAAGGCCGCATCATCCTCTTCATCGACGAGCTGCACACCATCGTGGGCGCAGGCAAGACCGAGGGCAGCATGGACGCGGGCAATCTGCTCAAGCCGATGCTCGCGCGCGGCGAGCTGCACTGCATCGGCGCGACGACGCTCAATGAGTATCGCAAGTATATCGAGAAGGATGCGGCGCTCGAGCGGCGCTTTCAGCCGGTCATGGTCGCAGAACCGACCGTTGAGGACACGATCTCCATTCTGCGCGGTCTCAAGGAGCGCTACGAGGTCTTCCACGGCGTGAAGATTCAGGATCAGGCGCTCATCGCCGCCGCGACGCTCTCCAACCGCTATATCTCCGACCGCTTCCTGCCGGATAAGGCCATCGATCTGGTGGATGAGGCCTGCGCGACCATCCGCACCGAGATGGATTCCATGCCGCAGGAGCTCGACGACGTGCGCCGCCGCATTATGCAGCATGAAATCGAGGAGGCTGCACTCAAGAAGGAGGAGGACGCCCTCTCCCGCGAGCGGCTGGCCACCATTCAGAAGG
>JALFHA010000033.1 GCA_022776785.1 Clostridiales bacterium
GGCGGCACCGGCACGGGCGCTGCGCCCGTCGTGGCCGAAATTGCCCGCGACATGGGAATCCTGACCATCGCTGTGGTGACCAAGCCGTTCGCCTTCGAGGGCAAGACCCGCATGCGCAAGGCCGAGGCCGGCATCGACGAGCTCAAGCAGCGCGTGGACACGCTGGTCGTCATCCCCAACGAGCGCCTGCTGCAGGTCTGCCCGAAGGGCACCTCCTTCAAGGGCGCGTTCAACTTCGCGGACGACGTGCTGCGCCAGGGCATCCAGGGCATTTCCGACCTGATCTCCCAGACCGGCATCATCAACCTCGATTTCGCCGACGTCAAGGCCGTCATGGAGTCGGGCGGCATGGCGCATCTGGGCATCGGCGTGGGCAAGGGTGAGAAGGCCATGGCCGACGCCGCGCAGAACGCGATTTCTTCCCCGATGCTCGAGACGAGCATCGACGGCGCGCGCGCTGTGCTCATCAACGTGACCTGCAACTCGAATTGCAGCATCGTGGACATCAACGACGCGGTGGAGATGATTACCGCCGCGGCCGACAGCGAGGCCAACATCATCTTCGGCGCGAGCATCGACGACACGCTCGAGGATGAGGTGCATATCACCGTCATCGCCACGGGCTTTGAAAAGGTGCCCTTCCCGCCGCGAGCCAGCAGCGCGGAGCGCCCGGCGTCTCTGCCGTCCCAGGCGGCGTATGTGCCACAGTACAGCGTCGGGACGACGTATCAGTCCCAGCCGCAGGCCGCGCCGCGCGCAGCGGCTGCTTATCCGCGCTATGACACGGGGTATACGCCTGTGACGGGCGGCTATACGCCGGTTCAGGGCGTCGCGCAGCCGGGCGAGCCGGAGGTGCCCGCGTTCGTCAATGAGGGCGTGAATGGGCAGAGGCTCTCCCCGTTTGCCACGATGCAGGATGTGCCCGCGCAGAACGCGCCCGCAGAGCCTGAGCGCCGCGACGATGCGCGCTCTCCGCGCTCTTTTATGGATGGCATTCCGGCGTACATGCGCAGGAAGTAAAGGGGTTTGCTTCATCAATTCAGGCCGGTCAGCGCTTGACCGGCTTTTTCTGTGCCTTTTTGTCAGCAAGCAAAAGCAGCCCGCACACCTTCCCCTGCCGGGAGAGTGTGCGGGCTGTTTGTCGTCGTTCGTCTGATACTGTTCTTCGATTAAAGCATTTCTTCCGGTTTTCTCGTTAGTTTATCAAAAACTCACCGTCAGGCCTCGCTTTGCTCCCTGACTGCTTTGCAGAAATGCTTTCCAATTGGATACGTTGGGCTGCCGACCCGGGAAACCCGCATAGTCGCGCCAAAGGCGCTCCTTGCGGTTTCCAGCCTTCGCCTGCCTGCTTCCGCCACAGGCGGCGGCAGGTTACGGCTCCAAACCCGCTTGGGGATTTCATCCCCAAACCCCATTATCGCTTCGCGATTGCCACCCCATCTTTATAACGCAGAACAGTATGATTACAGGAATTTGAAGGTCGAGCGCACGGTGCGGAAGACGTTCTCATAGTAGGAATACCAGTTGCGCGGGGTGGTGATGCGCACCTGATAGAGCGCCTTGCCCTTTGCTACGATCATGATGCGCCCGTTCATCTCATAGGTCTTGGTTCCGTCGTTGTACTCCGCCTTGTAGTAGCAGTAGTAGCCATTGGCGTCGCTCATCTTGGCGTTGTCGATGCTGCCGGACTTGAAGGAGGAGAAGGTGCTGCCCAGCTCCTCGAGTGTGGATTCCAGCTCCGTCCGCGCGTCGGCGGCGGTCTGGTCAAGACCCATGTTCACCTTTTCGATGGTGATGCGGGTCTGGTAGCCGTCCGGCTCCATCATCTCGCTCTTGGGCTCGACAAACTGGATGGTCGTCTCCTGATTGGTGTTTGGATTGAGCAGCCAGGTGTAGGGAATGGAGAAGGACACGCCCATCCGCTCGTTGGTATACGTCTCCAGAACGAAGTTCGGCGCAGGCGTGGGCGTGGGCGTCGGCTTGTCGATGGGATCGACAGCGACGGGCGTGGCTGCGGGATTCTCCGGCGTGGAGAGGGTAAAGTCGATCACGAGGCTGCCGTCGTCAGGAGCGGCGGGCGCGGCCACAGGTGCGGACGTGGACCCGGCCTCGGGCTCAGGGGTCTGCCCGGCAGCGGGAGAAAACACGGTGTCCGTTCCGGAATCGGACGCGGGCAGGGACTCGGCGGAGGCGATGGAAAACGCCGTCAGCGCGAGAAGAAAAAGCAGAAAAATGCGCTTCATAATGAACCTCCGAATGCACAGATGTCAATCGCGCAGGAAGCGGGCGATATGCTGTTGTCAGTATAACAGGTTCACATGAAAAAGTCAACGCCGGGCGGGGATTGAAAGCATGGCAGCGCAGGGGTATAATGGAGGAAACCGGAATGCTGCCGGCGGAAGCCCCGCCGGGGGACTGTAGATCCTGCTGCTCGGCGTGCGAGTCCATACTGTGCGGTGGGATTTCCATGATCAGATGGCTATGGACAAGGAAAGGATGAGCTGAGATGAAAAAAGTGGTGCTCGACGGCTATGCGGCCTGCCCGGACGATCCGACGTTCGCCTGCTATATGGAGCTGGGGGAGACGGTCGTCTACGCGAGGACGACGCCAGAGGAGACGATTGCGCGCATCGGCGATGCGCAGGCGGTGCTGACGAACAAGGTGCTCATCACGCGCGAGGTGATGGAGGCGTGCCCGAATCTGCGCTATGTCGGCGTGCTGGCGACGGGCTACAACGTCGTGGACATCGCAGCGGCGCGCGAGCACGGGATCACCGTGACCAATGTGCCCGCGTATTCGACGCAGGCGGTTGTGCAGCACACGATGGCGCTGCTTTTGCACGACGCGAGCCGCGTGGCGGGCTACGATGCGCAGGTGAAGGCCGGGCGCTGGGCGGCGAGCGCGGATTTCTGCTTCTTCAGCGAGGCGACGGAGGAGATCGCCGGGAAGTGCTTTGGCATCGTGGGCTTTGGGCACATCGGGCAGGCGTGCGCCCGCGCGGCGGCGGGGCTGGACATGGAGGTGCTGGTGCACACGCCGCATCCGCCGAGGGACGGGGCGCCGGGGGTTCGGTTTGTGACGATGGACGAGCTGCTCGAGCAAAGCGACGTGATCTCCCTGCACTGCCCGCTGACGGAGCGTACCCGCGGGCTGATCGGAGAGGCTGCGATTGTGCGAATGAAGCCAGGCGTGCGCGTCATCAACACGGCGCGCGGGCCGCTCGTCGATGCGCGGGCGATGGCCGCGGCGCTTGAGAAGGGAAAGGTGGCCTGCTACATGGCCGACGTGCTGGAATCGGAGCCTCCGCGTGCGGATGATCCGCTGTTGCGCGCGCCGCACACGGTGCTGACCCCGCATATCGCGTGGGCGCCGAAGCAGACGCGCGAGCGGCTGGTCGGCATCGCGGTGGAGAACGTGCGCGCGTGGGAGGAAGGCCGGCCGCAGAACGTCGTGAGCTGAGCGTCGCACGATGAACGAAAGAGGACGGAGGATTCATGAGCATCAGAGCGGTGGTTTTTGATTTGGACGGGACGCTGCTTGACACGGAGAAGCTCTACCAGCGCTTTTGGGTGGAGGCGGCGAACCGGATGGGCTATCCCATGCGGCCGGAGCATACGCTGCTGATACGGGCGACAGCGCCGGAAATCGCACAGGCGATTTTGAAGGAGGCGGTCTGCCCGGAGTTTGACTACATGGCCGTGCGCGCGCTGCGCCGCGAGCTGATGGAGGCATACATCGACGTGCACGGCGTGGAGCCCAAGCCTGGACTGCACGGAGCGCTTGAGGCGCTGCGTCAGCGCGGGCTGTCCATCGGCCTTGCGACGGCGACGGACGTGAGCCGGGCGCGCAAATACCTGCGCATGGTCGGTGCGGACGGATACTTTGACGCGATGGTGAGCGTGAGCATGGTCGCGCATGGCAAGCCTGCCCCGGATGTCTATGCGGAGGCGGCGCGCAGGCTGGGGGTGAGCCCCCGCGAGGCGCTGGCTGTCGAGGATGCGCCCAGCGGCATCCGCTCCGCCCATGCGGCGGGTCTTTGGCCGGTGATGATTCCGGATCAGGACGAGCCGACCGCTCAGCTGCGCGCCATGTGCGCCGCCGTGCTGCCGGATTTGGACGCGCTGCCCATGTTTATCGACGGTTTCGGGAAAGAAAATGCCTGAAATTTCACAAAAAACCTGTTGATTTCAACCAAAAATTTGGTATAATTGAATTGGCGAGGGAGAGGCGGCCGCGAATGGCCCGCCCATGAACAGTCGCCGCGGACGTGTGCAGTCAGGAGGGATCTGGATGGGTAACCGTGTGATTACGATCGCGCGCAGCTATGGCAGCGGAGGACGCAAGATGGGCCGGCTGCTGGCCAAGGAGCTGGGCTATGAGTACTACGACCGTGAGATTCTGCGGATTGCTTCCGATGAGAGCGGAATCAGCGAGGAGCTCTTCAATCAGGTCGATGAGACGAAGAAGATGCCGCTGTTCCGCATCGCCCGCGAGCTGTACACCGGCGAGGTCATCCCGCCGGACAGCGACGACTTCATCTCCAACGAAAATCTGTTCCGCTATCAGGCGAAGATCATCCGCGAGCTGGCCGCCACGCGCAACTGCGTCATCGTCGGGCGCTGCGCCAACTTCATCCTGCGCGGGCGGGAGAACGTCATCAATGTGTTTGTCACTGCGCCTGTCGTCGATTGTGTGCGCCGCGTGATGGAGACGGACGGGCTCGACCTCGAGGAGGCCGAAAAGAAGATCAGAAAGGTGGATAAGCGCCGCGCAGATTACTTCAAGTATTTCACCGGGCGCGAGTGGCATGACGCCGCGCTCTACGACCTGTGCCTCAATACCGGGCACATGGACGAGAGAAAGTGCGTGGAGATCGTGCGGGCATATATGGACGCGCGGTTTGCCGAGGAGTAAGGCATGACATCAGCCTGCGGAGCCGGGGGATTCCTCCGGCTCCGCTTTTGTGGTTGAAAGTCCGGCGCGGATGCGCTATAATGTCGGGGATTGTGAAATAACGCCGCCCGGCGGCGCATGAGGAGAAGGACAGATGGCGAAGCTCTACTTCCGCTATGGGGCGATGGGCTCCAGCAAGACGGCCAATGCGGTCATGGTGCAGTACAACTACAGGGAGCGTGGGCGGCAGGTGCTCATGCTCAAGCCCCGTCTGGAAAACCGCGACGGCGAGACGATTGTCCGCTCCCGCTGCGGGCTGGAGGCGGAGTGCCGCTTCGTCGAGGAGCTGGACGCGCTCGACCTGACGGATATCGCCTGCGTCATCGTGGACGAGGCGCACTTCCTCACGGCGGAGCAGGTGAGGCGGCTGGTGGACATCGTGGACGAGCAGGACATCCCCGTCATCTGCTATGGTCTGCGCACGGACTTCCGCGGGGAGCTGTTCGAGGGCAGCCGCGAGCTCCTGTGCTGGGCAGACACCATCGAGGAGATCAAGACCATCTGCTGGTGCGGGCGCAAGGCGACCTTCAACGCGCGCGTGCAGGACGGGCATATCGTCCGCGAGGGCGAGCAGATTCTGCTGGGCGGCAATTCGCGCTACATCAGCTTGTGCCGCAAGCACTGGAAGAGCGGGGAGCTCGGTTCGTTTCAGAGCCTGAATATGGAGGATTGATACTGATCTCTGATAAAACCGGCATGATGCCGGTTGCATCACCGACCAAGTGACGTAAGTCCCATTGCTTTGTGGTCGAGTCCGAAGCTTTGCAGAAGGACTTACAGAGTATATGATGAACCAACGGGGAAACCAGAAGAAATGCTTTAATCAAAGAGTAGTATGACGGTGAGTTTATGAATCGGGTAGGAGGGGGTGGCTAGCCCCCGTCCTCCCACACCACCGCTCATGCGGTCCCGCAAGCGGCGGTTCAGTTGTTGGTACTTGGCAGCACGTTTAGCTGGATATCAGGACGCTCCGCGATTCTACCATACCTTCGGTCACTCACCTATCCTCTGGCAGACATCCTCTTTCGAGCAACTGCTTTCAACACGCCCGATTCCTGACATGCTGTATTACCAGCAACCGCCAGGCCCTTCCCTCTGTCGGCTTTCACCGACTTCTCTGGTACTATGGCCCAGACTGACTTCTGTGGGTTCAGCCATGCCTTGCAACATGGGTTACATCTCGCGATGCGTTCCCCACAGATCTCCCCGCATAAGGTGCAATAGCCTTCATTCCATGTAGCCGCCGCATTTACGTGACAGAGTCCGGGTAGTATGGGACTTTGGCTTGTCTTGCAGTCTCGTCCGCTCTGCCCCGCCTTGTATGCGATTTCTGTTCGTCGGCTCAGAACTTTGCCTGCGGCTTCCTTCAGATTCTACCTCACGGTAGACACCCTTGCCGTTCGGCTAACACTTCCTACTACCAAGCGTGTAGTGGACTTTCACCACCAAGCTATTGCCCATGGCGGGCGTACAAAAGCACCGGCCCGGAGGACGAGAATCCTCCGGGCCGGTTCGTCTATTCGGATTTCAAGCGGCGTCACATCGCGGCCAGTGCACTCTCGATATTGGCCAAAACCTTCTGGCTCAGCAGCACAAATGCCTGCTTCGTGCGTCCGGCGGAGACGGCGGGGCAGTGGACGTTCGGCAGATCGAAGAAATCCGCGCCGACGGCGCCCGCGGCGGCCTTCGTATCGCAGAAGAAGTAGTTGCCGGGGCGGCGCACCCATGCGTCCAGCGCGGCGGAATCAAAGCCCGGGCCGATGGAGGTGTTGAAGAGCACCTTGTCGTCGCCCAGCGCCTCAAACTGCTCAGCTTGCAGCAGCAGCACATTCTTGTTCAGACAGGTGAAGACGACCTCGCTCTGCGCAAGCAGCTCGTCAAGCGGCTTGAACGCATAGCCTGCAGCGTCCGCGTCGGGCTTGGGCGCGCGGGCAAAATAGCTGATCTCAGCACCCATGAAGGCCAGCGCGTCGGCGATCATCCTGCCGGATACGCCCAGCCCCACGACGCCGACCTTCAGGCCGGTGATCTCCACGGGCTCGTCGCGCAGCATCGGCATACCGAAGCCGTGCAGAAGACCCGTGAGCTCGTGGAGCACATATTCGACCACGCCTCGGTCGCCGTAGTCGCGGATGCCCAGCACGGTGATGCCGCGCTCGCGGGCGCAGGGGATGTCCACATTGGCGCTCTCCTCGGAATAGAGGGAGCAGCACATGCCGATGTAGCGCACGTTTCTGCAGCGCTCGAGCACGGCGCGCGTGATGCGCGAGGTGTAGCTGACGAGCACGGCGTCCGCGTCGCCGATGCGGCGAAGGATCTCCTCATCGTCGGCGGGGACGTCGCGGTAGAGGACGACCTCGCGCGCGTAATCGTGCAGCTTCTCCTCGGCGGAGGGGATGAGGCTGACGGGCTCAATGGCGACCAGCTTGTTGAACATGGCGGCGGTCCCCCCTTTCTCAGTAGAAGCACACGGGGGAGGCGAGGTTGCGCAGCAGCGCGACGACGCTCCAGCCCGCGATGGCGCTCGTGCGGGAGTAGATATCCACAACGGCCTTCACGCCGTCGATCTCCGCGGTGATGCGGTGGTCGTCGCCCGCCCAGTTGGGCACGGAGTGCATCGTCACGCCGGTGATCTCCGGGCCGGTGGTCGCCAGCGACGTGGCGACGGCGACGTTCACGCGGCGGGGGAAGGTGGCGATGGCTTCCTTGGCGTTGCCGGTGAACACGGTGCGCTGCTCGGTCAGCAGCGCGTCGTCCCACACGGGCGTGGGCATGAAGCCCTTGCAGCCGGTGTGCGTCTCGATGCCTGCGGTTTCCTCAAGGCCCTGTGCCTGCGCCATCAGCGAGACCGTTTGAAGCACGTCAAAGCCGCCGATTGCACCGGAGGCGAGGTGGATGCGCGTGCCGCTCTCCTGCGCGGCCTGCTTCACGCGCGCATAGAGCGCCGCATCCGCAAACGCGCCGATGGAGATGACGGCCAGCGATGCGCCACTGCGCAGCACGGTCTCGGCGTTCTCGCGTACCCACTCGACGGACGCCGTTTCCACAACGATGTCCGGCTTCAGGGAGAGCAGCGCGGCGGTATCGGGGCAGACGGCGCAGTCCGTCAGCACGGATAGCTTCACGGCGGATTCCATCGTGCGGCTGGTCACGCCGACCAGCTCATAATCCGGGAGCAGCCCCTTGACATAGGCCTCGGCGACGATGCCGCCCAGAAAGCCGCAGCCAGCGATGGCAAATTTCTTCTTCATGGTGATTCTCCTCTTTCTGTATTCTGTGCCGCCCTGCGCAGGGGGGCTATCGCCATCCAGTATACCAGAAATTCCCGATAAAAGGAAGGAAAAAAACAGCCGACGCTGCGAGCGACGGCTGTTCCCGGATATAGGAAGGATGACGGGCGCGAAAGATTCGGGCTTATCCGAGCGTATACGCCCCGTCGCGCTGTGTGGAGATTGGCGTGGCGTAGAACGCGCGCATGGCCTCGATCATGTAGCCGAGGTCGGCTGTGCCCGCGGTCTCATAGCTTGAGTGCATGGCGAGCTGCCCCAGGCCGATGTCCACGGTATTCATGGAGACGTGCGTGCCCGCGATATTGCCCAGCGTCGAGCCGCCGAGAATGTCCGAGCGGTTGGAGAAGTGCTGCACGGGCACGCCCGCGCGGCGGCAAAGCTCCGCAAAAACCGCGCCGGAGACAGCGTCGGTCGTGTACTTCTGGTTGGCATTGTGCTTGATGACGACGCCGCCATTGAGGAAGGCGCGGTCATCGGCGTCGTACTTCTCCGGATGATTGGGATGGACGGCGTGCGCATTGTCCGCGGAGAGCATGAAGCTGCCGACAATCGCCGCGCGGATGGCCTCCTCGCCCAGCCCCAGCGCGCTGGCCGCGCGGTGCAGCGTGTCGGAGAGGAACGTGGAATCTGCGCCCTGCTTCGTGCCGCTGCCGACCTCCTCGTTGTCGAGCACCGCCATCACGCTGATGTGACCGGCGGGCGCAGGGGCGGAGAGCAGCGCCGTGAGCGAGGCATACGCGCACTCGAGGTCGTCGATGCGCGGGCAGGAGAAGAACTCCCCCTGCGCGCCCCACACGCTGCCCGCCTGCCGGTTGTAGAGGAACAGGTCACAGGCGACGACATCCTCCGGCTCCGCGCCGCACAGGCGGGCAATTTCCTTGCCGAGCGCGCCCTCCGCCTGCTTGTCGCCAAAGAGCGGCAGCATGTCCACCTGCGGGTTGAACTTGTAGCCGTCGTTGACCTCGCGGTTGAAGTGGATGGGCATGTTCGGGATGAGCGCTGCGTCGCGGTCAAGGTCGATGAGCTGCGTGCGCAGGCTGTCGCCCTCGCGCACGAGTGCGCGCCCGGCGATGGACAGCGGCCTGTCCAGCCATGTGGACATGATCATGCCGCCGTAGCGCTCGACGTTCAGCCGCGCGTACTGGCCGCAGACCAGCTCCTCAGGGCTAGCCTTGAGCTTGAAGGTTGGGCTGTCGCTGTGGCTGGCGATGATCTGGAAGTGCGTAAAGCCCTCCTTCGGCACGGCGAAGGCGATGACGGAGGAAAGGTTGCGCGTCACGAAGTAGCGCCCGCCGGGTGCGACGGCGTAGGGCTCGCGCTCGTCAAGGCGCACAAAGCCCGCGCTCTGGAGCGCACGGCACAGCGCGTCCGTCGCGTGGAATGCGCTGGGCGAGCGGCGGACAAAATCGAGAAAGCTCTGTACAGTTTCGGTGTTCATAGGAACCTCCTGATGGCGTTGAATATGAAGCATTGCGCGCGGCAATGCAGGGTGTGAGGAAGGCTGCCTGCGCCTCGTGCGGCACGGCAGGCTGGGAAACATACTGCGGGGAAATCATCGGTCGGGCAGCGCCTCAGGGTGCGCCTGCGCATAATCCAGCACTCTGCGATTGAGATTGGTCTGATACCAGATTTCCATGTATGCGTCGTCAAATTCCGAAAACGGGTGAAGCCCGCAAAGCTCACCGAATTGCTCCGCCAGCGGGAAGCGCGCGCGGTAGCTGTCGATTTCCGCCATGGTGATGCCATATTCGCCCAGAAATCCCTCGTACAGCTGCGCTACGTCGTCAAGCCCCAGCTCCCTGAGCGCCTTAGGGACTCTGGCGGCGTAGGTTGATTCGTTATTGTAGAAGAACTGGGCGATGCCGCCGCACTGGATTTCCATATCCAGGTTCATGAAGATGCGTAGGGCCTGCGCGGCCTTCGGCTGCACCGCAAAGCCCGGGCTGTCCGGCGCTTCGGTTTGGAGGAGTACGTCAAAATACAGGGCTTCAAACGCATCGAGGCAATATGTCTCCACCAGCGCTTCGAGGGATAGGGCGGCGGCGTCCTCCGCACACGCGGCAAACGGAAGCATGAGCAGGGCGAGGGCAAGCCACAGCGCCCGCGCTGCCTTCAAGGTGCGTTTCATTAAATGAACTCCTTTCCTGCGTTTCACGGTGCAGCAGATGCGCCGGGGACAGCGCATGCCGCTACTTGAGCACGACGCTCCTTGCGCCGAGCATGTCGGAAAGCTGGTCGAGCAGCGCCTGCGTCGGGGTGACGCACAGGTTCTTCGGCGCGGCGAGTTTGTCGCCCGTGCTCTCGATATACAGCACCACGCCGAC
>JALFHA010000052.1 GCA_022776785.1 Clostridiales bacterium
CACGTCCCGTCACGGCCAGATACGCGCCCAGCAGGAATACGCCCATCTGCGCCGCCACGGACGCACACATACCGATCATCTCCAGCAGCTTTTCGGCCATGCGCCGCTCATACTTGGCCTCCTCCAGCCGCGCGTTCGCCCCAGCAAAGAGCCGCTGCGCCGCGTCCTCCGCCTTAAAGCTCTTGACGACGGTGAAGCCGGAGAGCATGTCGCGCACCGTATCGACAAACGCCGCATTCGCGCGGGAGACGGCCTCCTCGGCGCGCGCCAGCCGTCCGCCGCAGGCCATCGAGGCGACGGCGGGCAGCAGCGCGAGCAGCACCGCCGCGACGGTCAGCAGCGGGCTGTACCAGAGCATCATCGCCAGCCGCCGACGACGCCGACTGTCTGCTGAACGATGGAAAACAGCGAGAGCACATAGCCCTCCTCCACCTGCGCGGCGTCGCTGGTGAGCGCGGAGATATACGCCGCCATGTTGCCGTCGCCCAGCGAGGCAATGCCCCGGCGTGTGATCTCGTCAAACGCCAGCTCGCGGTACTGGCGCATCGCCCGGCGCGCAAAGCGGCTCGACATCCAGCGCATCAGCTGGAACACAGCAGCCAGTGCGGCCAGCGCCGCCGCCGTGCCCACCGCCATCGCCAGCACCGGCTCCACGTCCTGCCCGACGCACAGGTCGGTAATCCTTTGCAGCATCCATGAAATCAGCAGATTGAAGCCGGAAAGCCCCAGCATCGCCGCCATCGTCAGCGCAAAGCTCCACCCGTTGCCCGCATAGACCGCGCGGATGAGCCGCGCCTTCATCGTCTGTTTGCCCTTCATGCCCTTTCCTCCTCCAGCACCTGCTCAAAGCGCCGTGTCAGCGTGTCGCTCTCCTGCTCCGCCACCAGATCGCGCAGCATCTCCATCGCCGTCGTCCCCGAATCATCAAAGAGTGCGTGCTTCTCCCCGTAGTAGAAGCGGATGCCTGTCGTCTGCCCGGTCGGCTCCGCATCGAAGCGCCTCGCCCATGCAAGCGCCCCGCTGAGCGCCTGCCGGCTCGCCTCCTCCTCGCCCAGCGCGTCGTGAATGACGGCCTCCGCGCCGGTGAGAAGCGACAGCATCTTGACCACAAAGCTCGGCCCGCTCTTCGGCAGCAACCCGCGCAGCACCTCCTTGAGCCATCCGGCCAGCTCCAGCGCCTCGCTGTCGCGCTTCATGTCCCCCAGGCAGTTGATCTGCGAGACACCCGCGTTGAACAGGTGCGCGACGGCCTCGAGGTAGCTGTCGGAGAAGTAGACCATCGCCTCGTCGATGCGCCCGAGCTGGTGCAGGCAGAAGCCGATCTCCCTGTCGTTTACGCGCCCGTCATTGTGGCGGCGAAGGTAGTCAAGCGCTGTTTCAAACTCGCCCATGCAGGCGTAGCAGCTTCCGATCTCGCCGTGGATGGACAGCGCGCTGATGCGCTCGTCGTCGTTCTGTGCGATGAGCTGCAACGCGCGTTCCAGCAGCGGCAGCGCCTGCCGCACGAGGGCGGTATCGTGCCGCTCAAAGCCCGCGTGCAGATACAGCTTGCCGCTGCAGTAGACGATGGGGAAGCTGTTCGGGTAGCGCGTAAGCGCCTTGGCTGCCTCGTGGATGCCCTCGTCGTAGCGCTTGAGCTCGAGCAGCTCGCGGATATGCTCCGCGCAGCGGCCCATGCCGCCCTGCTCCCAGCCGTAGCCCAGCAGCACATCCACCGACGTGCCGAAAAACTCCGCCAACTCCGGGATGAGCTGCACGTCCGGGCAGCAGCTTCCCTTTTCCCACTTGCTCACCGCGCCGACGGTCACGCCCATCGCCGTGGCAAGCTGCTCCTGCGTCAGGCCGCGCTCCCTGCGCATCGCCTGAATATTTGCGCCCAGTTTGAGCTCCATCAAAAAACGCCCCCTTCGATACCACCATTGTACCGAAGGGGGACGCGCGGCGCAACCCGCCATTTCTCCATTTGTTCAAGTTTTTTCTTTCCTGTCGGTAGAATTTCCAGGAAGCAGCTCCTGACGAAAAAGCATCCGCGCCTATGAGCGCGCAGGCTTCGTGCGCGAGGGCGTGCTTCGCGATGCCATTGCCACAAGCGGCGGCTATGCCGACGACGTGCTCATGGCGATGCTGGAAAGCGAGTGGCGGGCGCGTCAGACGTACAGCGATACGCGCCGCTGACGGTTCACATCCACCAGCCCCTGCGTCGTCATCTTGAGCGCGGGAATGACCGGCAGGCTGACGAACGCCATCGTCATGAACAGCTCCGTGCCCTGCGGCACGCCCAGCGTGTGCACGGCCGCGCGCAGCGCCTCATTCTCGCGCGCCACCTCGGCGGCGGGCTTGGCGCTCATCAGCCCGGCGATGGGCAGGGGCATTGCGGCGATGACCTGCCCATTTTCCACGACAGCGCAACCGCCGCCCATGTGCAGCACGTGGTTTCCGGCCGCGGCCATGTCCGTGTCGTTTGTGCCCATGACGATCAGGTTGTGCGAGTCATGCGATACAGAGGAGGCAATCGCTCCGCGCTTCATGCCCGCGCCGCAGATGAAGCCCACGCCCCTGTGCCCCGTGTGCAGGTGGCGCTCGACGACGGCGATTTTGAGCAGATCCCGCTCAAGATCGACGCCGTTGTTTTTTGTCCAGTCGATGCGGACGATTTCCTCCTGCGTCAGCAGCTGATCCTCAATCAGCCGTATGGCGCGGCAGCGCTCCCCCTTCGGCTCGATGAAGAAATCCTCCGCCCTGAGCAGCTCCATGTAGAAGGAATTGCGCGCAGCCTTCCACAGGTGCTCGCGCACGCGCGGTGTCTCGAAGGGCAGCATCCGCCCGTCCTCCACCACCTTGTTTCCCGCGCGGTACACGTCACGCACGGCTACGGTGTCAAGGTCGTCAAGCACCAGCACATCCGCCGCGTAGCCCGGCGCCACCGCGCCCACGCCGCGCAGGCCGTAGCACTGCGCCGCGCGCAGCGTCGCCATCTGGATACCCGTAATCGCGGACTTGCCCGCCTGCACCGCGCGGCGGATGATGTTGTCGATATGGCCCTCGGCGATCAGGTCGGCGGGGTGGCGGTCATCCGTCACCAGCAGGCAGCGCTGCGCATACGGCTCGTCAAAGAGCGGCAGCAGTTCGCTGAGGTTGCGCGCCGCCGTGCCCTGGCGGATCATCAGCCACTGTCCCTTGCGGATGCGCTCACGCGCCTCCTCGAAGGAGGAGCACTCATGGTCGTCGCTCACGCCTGCGGCGATATAGCGGTCAAGCGCCTTGCCGCTGAGCAGCGGCGCGTGCCCGTCGATGACCTTGCCCAGCCGCTTTGCGTCGGCCAGCTTCTGCATCACGTCCGGGTCGCCCGCGAGCACGCCGGGGTAGTTCATCATCTCCGCCAGCCCCAGCACGCGCGGATGCACATACATCGGCCTGAGCTGCTTCGCGCCCAGCTCCACGCCCGCTTCATCAAACGGCGTGGCCGGCACACAGGAGGGCAGCATGATGTACACCGTCAGCGGGATGCCCTCGCTCGCGTCGAGCATGAAGCTCACGCCCGATACGCCGCAGACATTGGTGATCTCGTGCGGGTCGGCGACGATGGCCGTCGTGCCGTGGGGCACGCTCACGCGCGCCAGCTCCGCGGGCAGCAGCATGGTGCTCTCGATGTGCATGTGCCCGTCGATGAAGCCGGGGCAGATGACCTTGCCCGTCACATCCTCCACCGCGCCGGCCTCGTCCGCCGTGTAGTCGCCCACGCCCGCGATGATGGGGCCGTCGAGCAGCACGTTCGCGCGCTCCAGCTCACCCGTAAAGACATTGACAACCGTTCCGCCCGCAAGCAGCGTTTTCATGGCCGTTTCCTCCTCTTTTCTTTAATCGGTCAGCATGGCGCTCGCCTGTGCCGTTTCTGTCAGTGCGTCAGCAGCAGCATTGCCATAAACATCGCCGTTACCGCCAGCGAGGCGGGCTTGAGCTCCTTCGCCCTGCCCGTCAGCGCGCTGATGACGACATAGGCGATCATGCCGAATGCGATGCCATAGGAGATATTGAAGGTAAAGGGCATAATCACCATCGTCAGAAAGGCCGGCACGGCGCTGCGCACGTCCGTCCAATCGATGCTGCTCACGGACGCTGCCATCAGCAGGCCGATGTAGACCAGCACGGCCGCCGTCGCACATGCGGGCACGAGCTGCGCCAGCGGACTGAGCAGCATCGCCGCCAGGAACATCAGCGCCGTAAAGACGGAGGTCAGCCCCGTACGCCCGCCCTCGACGACGCCCGCGGCGGATTCCACAAACGTCGTCACCGTGGAGATGCCGCACATAGAGCCCATCACCGTCGCCGCCGCGTCGGAGAGCATGGCCCTGTCCATGTTGGGAATCTCTCCCTGTTCGTCGAGCAGTCCGCCGCGCTCGCAGGCCGCGTAGAGCGTGCCCAACGTGTCAAACATATCGACCATGCAGAAGGCCAGCGCACTGGTAACGATAGTCAGCGCGAGATTCGCGCCGCCGTGTGCAGCGAGATAGGCCGAAAAGTCAAACCCCTCGCGGAAGATGAGCAGGAAGGACTGATCGAGAAATTCCGAAAACGCCTGCGCCGGGCTGACCGTCACCACGGACAGGTTGGCGTAGAAGCCCGGCACGGTCAGCCCGAGCAGGTAGTACAGCGCAGTTGCGCCCATCATGCCCCAGAATACCGAGCAGCGCACCTTCCGGGCGGAGAGCACGGCGATGAGCAGCACCGCCGCGACCATCACCACGATGGGCATGATCTCCGCCCAGCTCGTGCGCAGCAGGTTGAAGGAGCCGAGGGTGACACAGGTCGCCGCATCGGAGACGACGAAGCCGACATTCTGCATCCCCATGAAGGCAATGAACAGGCCGATGCCCGCGGAAATCGCCGCGCGCACCTGTGCGGGAATCGCGTCAAATATCCTTTTGCGCAGGCCCGTGACCGTCAGCAGGATGAAGATGAGGCCATCGAGCAGCACGAGCGTCAGCGCGTTGGCGTAGGTCAGCCCGAAGCCGATGCACGCCGTATAGACGAAGAACGCGTTGAGCCCCATGCCGCACGCCTGCGCCAGAGGCAGATTGGAGGTCAGGCCGATGAGCAGCGTACCAGCCACCGCCGTCAGCGCCGTAGCCATGTACACCGCGCCGTAGGATACGCCCAGCGGGTTGCTGCCGTCGCCCAGCGGGTTGGAAAACATCTCCGCATTGACCATCAGGATATAGGCCATCGAAAAAAACGTCGTCAGCGCGGCGGAAAACTCCACGCGAACCGTCGTTCCATGCTTTTTCAGTCCAAAAAAATGCTCAAGCATCGTCAGTCCTCCCTGACGCGGCCGCTCTGTCTCACCTGACCGCTTTGTTCTATTATATCTTCATGACCTCCATCCCGCAAGAAAAAATCGCTGCAAAACCCGTCGCTTTTCCCCTTCGGCTTCCTGCCAAACAGTTTTTTCGCTGAACCCCTGACAAATCCATTACAAGCCTTGCAAAGCCCGCTCATTCATGATATGCTGTCCCGTGATACATTCCGTCCCCTGTGCAATACACCCGCTGTCATGCTTGCAGCAGAAAGGGACCGTCCCTATGCTAGAAAAAAACACCGCGCCCCTGCACGGCGTCAGAATCCGCACCTTCAACACCTGCATGATTGTGCTCTCCAGCATCGTGTTCATCTTTCTTATCGCCAACACGATGCTGCTCTCGCGCCAGTACCACCAGTTCATCGTCTACACGCAGGAATACATCGCCTGCGAGGGCGACGCCTCCATGCTCAGCGCCGCCTCCGACTACCTGACCGAGCAGGTGCGCCTCTACACACAGAGCATGGACATGCAGTACATGGAAGGCTACTTCACGGAGATCAACGAGACGAAGCGGCGCGACAGCGCGCTGGAGGATTTGCAGCGCTTTGAACCCTCGGCAGAAATTCTCTCCTCGCTGGAGGCCGCGCTACAATGCTCCAACGACCTGACCGTGCGCGAGATCTACGCCATGAAGCTGATCTCCGTCGCCAACGGCTACGCGGAGGAGACGCTGCCCGAGGAGGTGCGCGCCGTGCAGCTCAAGCTCACGGATGCGGAGCTGCCCCCGCAGGAGATGATCGAGCGGGCGCGCGCGCTGGTGTTTGACAGCGGCTATCAGGATGCAAAGGCGCTCATCCGCAGCCATCTTAACCACTTTGTCTCCAGCATTCTCGCCACGATGCAGGCTCACCAGAGCGCCAGCGAGGCGGCGCTGGGCGATTCGCTGATCCGGCAGCGGCTGATGATCCTGCTGCTGTTTGTCACGACCATCGTCACCTTTGCAGTCATCACGCTGCTGATCGTGCGGCCGCTGACCATCCACATCAAGCGCATCAAGGAAAACGGGATGCTGGAGATCACCGGCTCCTACGAATTCAAGTATCTGGCGCTCACCTACAACGACATCTACGAGCTCAACGCCGCCACGCAGGCCATGCTGACCCAGCGCGCGGAGCACGACCCGCTGACGGGCGTGATGAACCGCGGCGCCTTCGACAGCCTCAAGCTCGCCCTTTGGGATCACCCCGTCCCGCTGGCGCTGATGATTCTGGATGTGGACGTCTTCAAGGGGATCAACGACACCTACGGCCACGAGGCCGGCGACGACGTGCTCAGGCAGGTTGCCCGGCTCCTCACCCACTCCTTCCGCCCGAGCGACTATGTGATCCGGCTGGGCGGGGATGAGTTTGCCGTTATCGTCATGGATATTCAGCGGGAGAACCAGCATGTGCTCGATGAGAAGATCAGCACGATCAACCGCGTCCTGTCCGCCCCGTCCGACACGCTGCCCGCCGTGACGGTGAGCGCCGGCGCAGCGTTTTCGGAAAGCGGCTTCACCGACGACCTGTTCTCGCTGGCCGATCAGGCACTGTACTACGTCAAGAATCACGGCCGCTGCGGGCTGCACATTGCCGGGGAGCAGACCGAATCGGAAAACTGACCGGAAGTCCCATAAAAGTCCCAATAAAAAAACCAGCGTGACCCGCCCTCACTGGGAAGGCCACGCTGGTTTCTTATACTGATCTTCGATTAAAGTATTACCTTCCGGTGTTCTTACCGGATTAGCATAAGCTCACCGTCAGGTATCGCTTCGCGCCCGTTATCCCAGACATTACACAATGCCGTTGAAGATGAAGCCCTGCTCCGCGTCCACGGTCACGAGCATACCGCTCTTGAGCATATGGCACGCCTGGCCGGTGCGGTCCATGAACAGCGGCAGGCCGAGCGCCTGGCAGGCCACAGCCGCGTGGCAGTTCTCATCCGTGCTCTCCACGACGACGGCCGACGCCTTGCGCAGGTAAGGCAGCATGTCGCTGGACGTCATCTTGGTGACGATGACCGCGCCATCCTTGAAGCCGCTCTCCAGATCGCTGAGCGTGTTCACGCTGCACACCTGACCGCTCGCGCGGCCCGCACCCACGCCCACGCCGCGCAGCAGCACGTTGCCGACGATGTGCGCCTTGATGAGGTTGGTCGTGCCGGAGACGCCCGTGGGCACGCCAGCGGCGACAACCACGATGTCGCCCGTCTTCACCATATCGGCCTGATAGGCCACGTCCACGGCGGTGCTAATCATCTCGTCGGTATTCTCGCTCATCTCCATACGCGCGGGCACCACGCCGTAGCACAGGCCGAGCTGATGATAGGTGTGCTCGCTGGTCGTCGGCGCGATGACCGGGCAGTCGGGATGGAAGCGGGCGACCATGCGCGCCGTCGTGCCCGAATTGCTGGGCGTGATGATGGCCGCCGCGCCCAGATCCTCCGCCATGGCGCAGCAGGCATAGGAGACGGCGTTGGCTACCGTGCGCACGGAGGAGGCCTTCACCACGTCGTGCTGGATGGTCTCGCCGTTGTGGCGCAGACCGCGCGTCTCGATGTAGGAGGCGATGCGCACCATCGTGTTGACGGCCTCCACGGGATACTTGCCCGCCGCTGTCTCGCCGGAAAGCATGATGGCATCCGTGCCGTCGATGATGGCATTCGCCACGTCGCTGGCCTCGGCGCGGGTCGGACGCGGATTGCGGATCATGGAATCGAGCATCTGCGTCGCGGTGATGACCGGCTTGGCCGCCACGTTGCACTTATGGATGAACTGCTTCTGAAGGACGGGGACCTCCTCCATATCGACCTCCACGCCCAGATCGCCGCGGGCAACCATGATGCCGTCGGAAACCTTGAGGATGTCATCGAAATTGTCCACGCCCATGCGGTTCTCGATCTTGGAGAAGATCTGGACATGGCTGCCGCCGTTGTCCGCGCAAAGCTTGCGAATCGTCAGCACGTCGCTGGGGCGGCAGACGAAGGACGCGGCAATCAGGTCAATGCCCTGCTCAATGCCGAAGATGATGTCGCTGCGATCCTTCTCGCCGATGGAGGGCATCTGCAGATCGACCTCCGGCACGGAAATGCCCTTGCGGTTGCCGAGCACGCCACCGTTGGTCACGCTGCACACGATGTCGGTGCCGTTCTCGATGCGCACGACCTCCATCGCCAGCAGGCCGTCGTCAATCAGCACGCGCGTGCCGACGCGCACCAGCTCGACCATCCTGGGATAGGTGATGGATACCTCATGCGCATTGCCCTCGATCTCACGGCTGGTGAGCACAAACTCGCTGCCCGCCTCCAGCGTCACCTTGCCGCCCTCGACGGTCTTGGTGCGAACCTCGGGGCCCTTTGTGTCCAGCAGGATGGCGACGGGGATATTCTTCTGCGCGCGCAGGCGCTTGACGCGCGCGATGCGCTCCGCCTGCTCCTCATAGCTGCCATGGGACATATTCAAACGGCATACGTTCATGCCCGCGTCCATCAGCCTGGAGACCATCTCCTCGCTGTCGCTGGCGGGGCCGAGCGTGCAAACGATCTTTGTTTTTCTCATGGGGTCATCCTCCCTCTCAGTCTATCTAATGAAACAACGTGATTGTACCGTGAATTACGCCCTGTGTCAATGTGTGCGGGGACAAGTTATTTTCTTCACGATTCAGGGCCGCAAAAGCGCTGCGGCAGCCGCCCTTTTGCCATGCCCTGCCTGTCCGGAGCTAAGCGGCGCCCTCCGGTCAAGCCATCGTAACCGGTTGTCGCCCCTGGCCCAAGCCCTGCCGGAATATCTCCTTCCACGCGTTCCGTCATGTATTCTAACCCTTTTACATCCTCCAAAACCGAT
>JALFHA010000222.1 GCA_022776785.1 Clostridiales bacterium
TACAGCTCGGAGAGCGTCTGGTCGTCAGGGTACTTCTGGCGCAGATAGCTCTTGCGGGAGTCCAGCGCGCTGGTGAGCTGGGTTTCCAGATTGCTCAGGCTGCCCACGCCGCGCCCCTGCACAAGCGTACGCACCTGAAGGGCCAGCGAGCTGATTTCCTCGTTTTCGCTGTCCAGCACGGCGTCCACATAGGTGCTCATCACCTGATTGACGTGGTAATTCTGAATTTCCTCGCGATAGGTTTGCAGCCGGTTGATTTCCGTCTGATTGTAGCCGGAGGAATAGACCTTGCAGATCACGCTCTGCCGCGAAACGTGGCTGCCCTCCTGCGCGAGAAAATCGATGCGCGTCTTGTTCTCCGTCTCATAGAGGGTCTCGTTTCGCGCGATGACCAGCGTGCCGGAGTAGTAGTTGCCCAGCGAATCGCCCTGCACGATGGCCGTCGTGCTGCCTGCAGTGTTCGCGCGCCAGAGATACCACGCGCCAAAGCCGAGCGCCGCGAGGATCAGAACAACCGCAAGCGCCTTGACCGCGCCGAAGCGATTTTTCTTTTTCTTCTTCTTTTTTTTCGCACTCATTGTCTTATTCGCTTTCAACCGCGGTTACAGCCCGCTGTCCGCCGCGTCTTCCACGACTGTCATCACCCACAGCGCGCATGGCTGCCCGCTGAGCGTCAGATCGCAGCGCTCGAGCACGCGCACGCCCTGCGTCTTGCGCAGCGTGCTTGCCGCCAGAGCCACGGGCGCAAGCACCAGCAGCCGTCCGCCCATCTGCAAAATCCGCTTCGCCTCATACAGCGCTCCGCGCAGGTCGGATTCCGCGCGCTCTGTCTTCTCCGCCTTGGGGCTCAGCGTGATGACGACGGCCGCCTGGCTGGCGTCGGGCATATCCGTGCATCCGCTCGCTCCCTCCACGACGCGCACGCCCGATGTTCTGGCGCTCAGCAGCCGGGCGCTGGCGCGATCCGGGCAGACACAGGTCAGCGTGCGCGCGCCGCCCGCGCGCAGCGCGGCGGGCAACGCCGTCTCCGTGCAGCCAAGAATGGCGGCGCTCTTGCCGCCGCACGCGCTCAGGAAGGACATCACCGCGCACACGTCCGCGCGGAGCTGACCCTCCTGCTTTGCAGATGAGCGCTTGCCCAGCCTCCAGAGGAAATACGCCGCCTCCTCGCGGCAGAGCACCCAGAGCTCCACCTCAGGGCGCTCGCGGCAGGTGCGCATCCCCGTGTGTTCGCTGATGGTACGCTCGAGCATGTCCACGCCGCGCATATTCGCGCTCACAAGCCTGTCGCCCTGCGCCGTCACGATGCGGAAGCGCTTGCCCTGCGTTTCCTCAAAGGGAAAGCGATCCAGCCATCCGCCCGTGGAGAGCAGGCGCTTGATTGCCGCGTCCGCGTCCGCCGCCGGCTTCATCTGAAAGAGCACGGCGAAGGTCTGGTGCATGTAGGGCAGAGCGGGCTCCCGGACGCTGCGGTAGAGCGCCGCGCCAGGCGCCATGCGCTCCACGGCCACGCCACCCTCCTTGTGGAGCATGGCCTCTACTGGGCGCTCCAGCCCTCTGACAAACGTCGAAAAATACAGCTTCTTCATTCCATCTTTCCTCGCATACTCATCCAGTCCGCATCGATCATCCCGCGGGCCCTCAAATAAGAAAACAGGGTTCTGAAATAGGAATCCCCGTAATTGTAGAGCATATTCTCCGAGACCATCCGGCAGAGCTGCCGGGGCGCGCACCAGCGCACGGCGCTGACCTCCTCGCGCTGGAGGGTAAAATCCTCCTCCCGCCTGTCAATCGGCAGAGCGAACACGCTGCAAAAGGAGGTGGAGCGGCGCAGGCACGCCACCGGCAGCAGCTCGTCCTCCCCCGCGCTCACGCCGATTTCCTCGCGCAGCTCGCGGCGGGCGGCGGTGAGCGGATCCTCGCCGCTGACGGCGGAGCCGCCCGTCACAGCCCAGAGGTTGGGCTTCCACTGCACCGTGGGCGCCCGGCGCTGAATCAGCAGCTCGCCGCGCGCGTTCACCGGCCAGATATGCACGCCCAGATGATACAGCCCCGCGGGCACGCTCTCGCCGCGAAGCATCGTGCGCGCCGTCTTCTTCCCATGCGCGTCGTACAGATCCCAGATCTCAGCGGCCATGCGCATCCTCCATCCGCGCGCGCAGGCAGTCGGCCAGCGCGGCGGCGGCCTCCTCCACGCTGCCATTGCCCGCGTCAAAGACCACGTCGGCCTCACGCTCATACAGCGGGACGCGCTCATCGTACAGGTCGCGCAGCGTCTGACCCGGGCGCAGCGTCACGCCGCGCGTCGCCAGATTGGACAGCCGCCGCTCAATGATCTCATAGGGCAGCCTGATGTAGACGACCAGCCCGTCCTCGTGCAGGTGCGCCATCGCGCGCCGCCCGTAGACGACGCTGCCGCCCGTGGCGATGACGGCATGATCCGCCTGAAGCGAGCAGACGGCCTCCTCCTCGCGAAGGAGAAAGGCGTCCACGCCGATTTCATCGATCATCGGCTGGAGCTTTCTTTTTTCCCTCTTTTGCAGAACCGTATCCGTATCCACAAAGGACAGGCCTAGCGTCTTGGCCAGCAGCACGCCTACGGTGCTCTTGCCGCAGCCCGGCATCCCGATCAGCACGACGTTCGTCATCGAATCCTTCTCTCTACAAAAAATCCCTGTATATTTTATCCTGAAAGCGCGCTTTTTTCAAGGGGATAGCGGATTTTTTTCAAAAAAGCGGGGAAATCGTTCATAAGCAGGCCTCCGGAGCCTGAAAATATGCCTGCGGGGGGTTGCGTTTTATGCACGATTGTCGTATAATCATACACGTTTATTCCATCACAGAAGGAGACGTTCATCATGAACCTTGCCGAGTATCAGCCGAAGTTTCCCTTTACCCAGCGCCATCTTCTGACCCTTCAGGACTGGTCGGAGGATGACATCTGCCAATGCCTCTCCCTCGCCCTGCGCCTGAAGGCTATGCAGAAGCGCGGCGAGGCGCAGACCTGCCTGTCCGGCAAGACGCTGGCGATGATCTTTGCCAAATCCTCCACGCGCACGCGCGTCTCCTTTGAGGTCGGCGCCACGCAGCTGGGCGGCAGCGCACTGTTTCTCTCCACCAGCGACATCCAGCTTGGCCGCGGCGAGCCCATCAGCGATACCGCGCAGGTGCTCTCGCGCATGGTGGATGGCATCATGATCCGCACGTTCAGGCAGAGCGACCTCGAGGAGCTGGCAAAATACGGCAGCATCCCGGTTATCAACGGCCTGACGGACGAGTTCCATCCCTGTCAGGTGCTGGCTGACCTGCTGACGATCTACGAAAAGAAGGGCACACTCAAGGGGCTCAAGCTCGCCTTTGTCGGCGACGGCAACAACATGGCCCATTCGCTGATGATCGGCTGCTCCAAGCTGGGCATCGACGTGGCGATCGCCAGCCCGGACGGCTACAAGCCCAATCCTACCTATACCGCGTGGGCTGTGGCTAACGCCGCCGCGCAGGGCAGCCGCGTGACCGTGTGCACCGACCCGCTGGAGGCCTGCGAGGGCGCGGACGTGCTCTACACCGACGTATGGGCCAGCATGGGCCAGGAGGGCGAGGCGGAAAAGCGCCGCAAGGCCTTCGGCGGCGTCTATCAGATCAATGCCGCGTGCCTTGCTGTCGCAAAGAAGGACGCCATCTTCCTGCACTGCCTGCCCGCGCACCGCGGCGAGGAGGTCACCGCGGAGGTCATTGACGGGCCGCACAGCGTCATCTTTGACGAAGCGGAAAACCGCCTGCACGCGCAGAAGGCCGTCATGGCGCTGCTGATGGGCGGCGGACAGACGCAAAAAAACGCTTGACAGCACGCGGGCAAGCGCTTATAATGTCCCTGACAATTCCATGACCGCTAGGGGCGCATGATGTGCTGAGATGGCCGTAAGGCCTGTCCCTTTGAACCTGTGTAGGTAATCCTACCGTAGGGAAGCGACAAATTGAATCCTCGATTCACGAAGCCGCAAGCCCTGTGCCTGCGGCTTTTTTGCGGCCTGGTTTTGCAGAAGCTTACGAAAGGGGTTTTATGCCTATGTTCTCCAAGTTCGCGGAAATCTCCCCGGTCGTGTGGGGTATCCTGGGCGCGCTGATTACCGTCGGCGTGGTGCTCTTCTTCCTCACGCGCGACAGCAAGAAGTGGTCGACCCGTATGCTGGCCAATGCCGCGCTGGTCATCGCGCTGTCCTTCATCCTCTCCTACATCCGCCTGTACAAGATGCCGCAGGGCGGCTCCATCACCCTCGCGTCGATGCTGCCGATCTTCATGTTCGCGTATGCCTACGGCGTGGGCCCGGGTATGCTGGTGGGCATGGCCTATGGCGTGCTCCAGTTCATTCAGGATGCGTATTTCGTGCATCCGGTCGAGCTGCTGCTTGACTATCCGCTCGCCTTTGCCATGCTGGGCCTTGCCGGTCTGGCCGGCCGCTTCTCCGACAAGTGGGGCATCATTCCGGGCATCGTTCTGGGCACGCTGGGCCGCTTCGTGTGTGCGTTCCTCTCCGGCGTGATCTTCTTTGGCATGTATGCGCCGGAGGGTCAGAATGTGCTGGTCTACTCCGCCGTGTACAACGGCCTCTACCTCATTCCCGAGGCGGCCATCTGCATCGTGCTGGCGATGATCCCGCAGATCCGCCAGCTTGCCAAGCGCCTCGCGCTGAGCAAATAAGCAGCTTTTCCCCCGAGCGGTCCGGAGCTGATCCGGGCCGCTTTTCTGATGGTCGGGACAGCTGGTTTTCCTGCGAGCGTGTGCCGCAAGCACGCCCTTTCGCGCGCGGTCAGTTGCCATCCCGCTCAAGCCATGCTATAATGCGATAGATTGCTTTTCAAAAGGAGGGCTTGTGCCATGAGTGCGAGCCGAAGAAACAGCAGCCGCGAGCAAAGCACGAAGATCGCCTTCTGCGGGCTGCTCGTGGCGCTGTGCGTTGTGCTGATGCTCTCGGGCGGGCTGATTCCCATCGCCACCTACTGCGCGCCGATGGCGGCGGGCATTCTGCTGCTGCCTGTGCTGCTGGAATACGGCAAAAAGACCGCGTGGACGGCCTACGCCGCTGTCGCGCTGATTACGCTGATGCTGGGCATTGACAAGGAAGCGGCCTTCTTCTTCCTCTTTCTGGGCTATTATCCCATCGTCAAGTGGGGACTGGACCGCATCCATCAAAAGCCGCTGCGTATTCTGGCCAAGCTGGTTGTGTGGGATGTCTCCATCGTGCTGATGTATGCCGTGATGGGATTCCTGCTGCATATGGATGCGGTGGTCGCGGAGTTCAGTGAGATGGGCGCCGTGATGCTCATCGGCTTTGTGCTGCTCTTCGACCTGTGCATGGTGCTCTATGACCGGCTGATGATGCCGCTGATCTACCTCTACGCCAACCGCCTGCGCCCGAAGCTCAGATTTCTGAGAAACTAAACCGGCATGATGCCGATTGCATT
>JALFHA010000277.1 GCA_022776785.1 Clostridiales bacterium
GCTCTGGGTGCTGGGGCTCATCCTCGTCAAGGAGGCCGCGCTGATCGTCGGCGGGGGTGTGGCGCTGCGGCGCGGCATCGTCGTCTACGCGCTGCCCATCGGCAAGGTGACGACCGTGGCGTTCATCGCCTCCATCGTTGCGCGCTTCCTCGAGCTGCGCACACTGGCGGACGTTCTGCTGGGCATCTCCGTGCTGCTGGCGATGGTCGCGCTGGTGTGGTATGCCGTGGATCTGATGAAAAAGCTGGGCGACCAGGATAAGACGAACAATACAGTTTCAACAAAATAAAACATTCACTTATGGCGGCTCACATCATTGACAAACGGTGTGTGCCGCTTTATAATATCTCAACCGCATTTTACAATGCGTGGATAAGGAAACACCGCTGAAGAGAAGACGATTGTTCATCAATGGCGAACAGAACAGGAGAAAGGAAAAAGAACATGGCTTACTATTTCTCTGAACCGTCCCATACGTTCAACGAGTACCTGCTTGTGCCGGGCTATTCCTCCGCGGACTGCATTCCGGACAACGTGAGTCTGGAGACGCCGCTCGTCCGCTACAGAAAGGGCGAAAAGCCTGCGATTACCATGAAGATCCCGATGGTTTCCGCGATCATGCAGGCTGTCTCCGGCAAGGATCTGGCCATTGCGCTGGCGCAGGAGGGCGGCGTTTCCTTTATCTACGGCTCCCAGAGCATCGAGGACGAGGCGGCGATGGTCGCCGCGGTGAAGGGCTACAAGGCCGGCTTTGTCACCAGCAATTCCAACATCCGCCCGGATCAGACGCTGGCGGACATCCTCGCGCTCAAGGAAAAGACCGGCCATTCCACCGTCGCTGTGACGGAGGACGGCACCGCCAACGGCAAGTTGCTGGGCATCGTGACTAGCCGCGATTACCGTGTCAGCCGCATGGACACGAGCACGCCGGTTTCCGCCTTCATGACCCCGCTTGACAAGCTGATTACCGCGCCGGAGGGTACCTCCCTCAAGGAAGCGAACGACATCATCTGGGATCACAAGCTCAACTCCCTGCCGATTGTGACAAAGGACGGTCGCATGTCCTCCTTCGTCTTCCGCAAGGACTACGATTCCCACAAGAACAACCCGATGGAGCTGCTCGACAACAACAAGCGCTATGTCGTCGGCGCGGGCATCAATACCCGCGACTATGCCGAGCGCGTCCCGGCGCTGCTTGAGGCCGGCGTCGATGTGCTGTGCATCGATTCCTCCGAGGGCTTCTCAGAGTGGCAGAAGCGCACCATCGCGTGGATTCGCGAGAACTACGGCGAGTCCGTCAAGGTTGGTGCGGGCAACGTCGTCGATCGCGACGGCTTCCGCTTCTTGGCGGAGTGCGGCGCGGACTTCATCAAAGTCGGTATTGGCGGCGGCTCCATCTGCATCACGCGCGAGACGAAGGGCATTGGTCGCGGTCAGGCGACGGCGCTCATCGAGGTTTGCAAGGCCCGCGACGAATACTTCGAGGAGACGGGCATCTACGTGCCGGTCTGCTCCGACGGCGGCATCGTGCACGACCATCACCTGACGCTGGCGCTGGCGATGGGCGCGGACTTCGTGATGCTGGGCCGCTACTTCGCCCGCTTTGACGAGAGCCCCTCCGCGAAGGTCAACGTCAACGGCACGCTGATGAAGGAATACTGGGGCGAGGGCTCCAACCGCGCGCGCAACTGGCAGCGCTATGACCTCGGCGGCGACAAGAAGCTCAAGTTCGAGGAGGGCGTCGATTCCTATGTCACCTACGCGGGCAAGCTCTCCGACAACGTGCATATCACGCTGGCCAAGGTGCGCTCCACCATGTGCAACTGCGGCGCGCTCTCCATCCCGGAGCTGCAAAAGAAGGCGCGGCTCACGCTCGTATCCGCTGTCTCCATCGTCGAGGGCGGCGCGCATGACGTCGTGCTCAAGACCACGAATAAGGAAGTCTGATTTTATCAAAGCAGGCGGTCGGGTGATCGCCTGCTTTCTTGTACAGCCGAAAACCCCCGCTTCGAGCGGGGGTTCAGAAAAGCTTATAGCTATAAGTCCATTCGCCTCACCCTGTGCTATCCGTGATGAAAAGGATGTGCAGGCGCTGGCCATTGAGATCGCCGCGTTCACCCGCTGCCGTCAGCACGGTCGCGGGCTAAGAATGGCGTAACCGCTTGATTTTTCTGCCCTTTGGAGTGATCTATACGCTACCCTGACGGAAAGGCGGTCATGACCATGAACAACCTGCATATGCGCCCAGAAACGATGATGCGCATCCGGGAGAAGTATCCCGTTGGATGCACCGTGGAGATCATCGAGATGTGCGATCCGTATCGTGACATGCCCGCCGGGCTGCGCGGCACAGTGACCCATGTCGATGATACAGGCACGGTGTTTGCCGTTTGGGAGAACGGGTCAACGCTGAGCGCGGTATTCGGCGAGGACAGGATCCGGCGGGTAGACTGAATCCAACTACAGACCTTCACGCAAGTGCTTTGTACAGAAATAGCCCTATGACGGTTGCACACGAAGTGCAGACTGTCATACTCGTAAATCTCATCCGGATCATGCGCACCGGCACCGTCCAGATCAGCCGCTGCCTTGCGATAGTCAAAGTCCTTGTTTTTCTTCACGGCTCACACTTCCTTCCTGCAATAGGCCGCCATGTGGGAAACTCAGATAAATCGGCTCATCACCCTCAGATAATCCTTTCGGGCATTGAAAATGGCGAGAATGCTGACTGCCTTCTCCGGCTCATCGACGATATAGAGGATGAGGTACCCCTTGTGCGTGATATAAAGGAAATCCCGCCCCACATAAGAATGCAGGGACGGGATTCCTAAAAAACAAGAGGTTACTGGAGCAGCACGCTCTCCAGATCTGTCAGCATCATGTCAAGCGCGGAGATGCCGCCCTCAGCGGTGTACCATACGGCGGGATGGGCGAGATAGACGGTGTGCCCATTCTTGTAGGCGTCTGTGTCCATGACCAGCTCGTTTTCGACGACCTCTCTGGCGTGCTGCGCGCCCTCCGTACCGATAGCCGCGTCGCGGTCCATCACAAAGATGTACTCCGGATTCTTCTGCACGATGAACTCTAAGGAAGCCTCGTTGCCGTGGGTCGAAGTGTCGATGTTCGCATCCACGCCGACGTTCTCAAAGCCGACCTCGCGTCCGATGAGCGAGCAGCGGCCATCGTTGCCCAGCACGTTGAAGCCACCGCTGGTTACCAGGCTGATGATAGCCGTCTTGTCTGTGGCAAATGCGCGAAGCGTCTTGATACGCGCGTCGAAGCCCGCCATCAGGCTTTCCACCTCGCCGGTCTTGCCGAAGATGGACGCGATGGTCATGGCGTTGCGCCGAGTGCTCTCCACAACGCCCAGTGTCGAGTCCGTTCTCAGATAGACGACCGGGGCGATTTCGTTCAGCGCGTCGTAGAACTTGCTGAGGCGGCCACCGATGAAGATGATGTCCGGCTCACAGGCCATGATGGCCTCCAGATTGGCTTCCTTGATGGTGCCCAGGTTCTCAACGTCCTCGCGAGAGACGATGTCCTGCAGGTAATCAAGCGATGTGCCCGCGCTGCCGACGATGCGGTCAGACAGCCCCAGGCTATGCACAATATCCATTGCAGCCATGTCGAGCATGGCAATGCGCTGCGGATTATGGGGAACCGTCAGCTCAACGGCTTCATTCTGCCCATTGAGCGCGGTGATGGTCACGGTTTCATCCGCCAGAGCGGCGGCAGCGCCGAACAGCAGCAGGGCGCCAAGCAGCAGGGAAATGATCTTCTTCATGATGATAACTCCTTTTCCATAAAAGTACTGAAAATGGTGCGTTCAATAGTAGATCGAGAGCGGCTTGCCCTGAATCTCCATCATCTCGAAATCCACGTTGTAGATGGAGCGCAGGTTTTCCTTCGTCATCACCTCCTTGACCGTGCCGAACTTTGCGATGCTTCCGCCCACAAACGCACAGATGTAGTCGGAATAGAATGCTGCATAGTTGATTTCATGCAGCACCAGAATCACCGTCTTGCCCAGCTCATCGTACAGGCGGCGGACAATTCTCATCATGTTGGTCGCGTGGTAGATGTCCAGGTTGTTGGTCGGCTCGTCGAGCAGGATGTACTCGGTGTCCTGGGCGATCACCATGGCGATATAGGCGCGCTGACGCTGGCCGCCGGAGAGCTCGTCGATGAACTGATCCTCAAACGGGGTCAGCTCCATATAGCGGATGGCGCGGTCGATGATGGCCTGATCCTCCGCCGTCAGATGGCTGCCGGAGTAGGGGAAGCGCCCGAAGGCGACCAGCTCGCGCACGGTCAGCTTCATCTGCACATTGTTGGTCTGCGTGAGGATCGCAAGGCGCTTGGAGAGCTCGCGGCTCTTCCACCTGGAAATATCCGTTCCATCGAAA
>JALFHA010000301.1 GCA_022776785.1 Clostridiales bacterium
ATGAGCCCCAGCACCCAGAGCGGAATCTGCCCGTCCATGACGAACAGCGTCAGCAGCGTGAGCAGCGAGAGCTTGTCCGCGATGGGGTCAAGCAGCTTGCCCAGCGCCGTCACCTGGTCGAATTTGCGCGCAATGAAGCCATCCACCGCATCGGTGAGCATCGCGGCGAGATAGGCGATCAGCGCGCCGGTAGAGTCCCCGACCTGAAAGCGCCAGACGACGATGGGCAGCAGCAGGATGCGCACCAGCGTCAGGACATTCGGCACATTGAGAATTTTATCCTGGCGAATATGTTCCACGGTTTTCTTCCCTTCTTCCTTTGCCCAGCAGTATACCACAAAACCGCGGATTATGCCGCTGACCCGAGAAAAAAACTCACTGCATCAGCGCCTCGCGCTGCTGGGCGGCGATTTCGCTGTCCAGATAATCGTCGTAGCTCTCGCGGCGATCGACCAGCCCGCCCGGCAGCAGCTCGATGATGCGGTTGGCGACCGTCTGGATGCACTCGTGGTCCTGCGTGGCGAAGAGCATGGAGCCGGTGAACTCGATCATGCCCTTGTTCAGCGCGGTGATGGATTCAAGATCGAGGTGGTTGGTCGGCTCGTCGAGAATGAGCACGTTCGCGCCGGAGAGCATCGTGCGCGCGAGCATACAGCGCACCTTCTCGCCGCCAGAGAGCACCTTTGCCTGCTTGAGCGCGTCCTCGCCGGAGAAGAGCATTCTGCCCAGCCAGCCGCGGATGTCGCTCTCATACTGGCTCTGGGAGAACTGGCGCAGCCAGTCGATGAGGTTGTACTCACAGTTGTCGAAATACGCGCTGTTATCCTTTGGGAAGTAGCTCTGGCTGGTGGTCACACCCCACTTGAAGCTGCCCTCGTCCGGCTCCATTTCGCCCATGAGGATCTGGAAGAGCGTAGTGCGCGCCAGCTCGTCCGTGCCGACGAAGGCCACCTTGTCGCCCGGGGTCAGCGTAAAGGAGATATTGTTGAGCACCTTGCGGCCGTTGACCGTCTTGGACAGATTGCTGACCGTCAGCAGGTCGTTGCCAATCTCGCGGTCGGGCTTCCACGCCACATACGGATAGCGGCGGGAGGACGGCGTGAAGTTCTCCATCTGCAGGTTGTCCAGCAGCTTTTTGCGGCTGGTGGCCTGCTTGTGCTTGCTGGCGTTGGCCGAGAAGCGCTGGATGAAGGCCTGCAGCTCCTTGATCTTCTGCTCGTTCTTCTTGTTGATGTCCTTCTGCTGGCGCGCGGCCATCTGCGTGTACTCATACCAGAAGTCGTAGTTGCCCACATACATCTGAATCTTGCCGAAGTCAATGTCGCAGATGTGCGTGCAGACCTTGTTGAGGAAGTGGCGGTCATGGCTAACGACGATGACCGTGTTGGGGAACTCGAGCAGGAAGTTCTCCAGCCAGCGCACGGACTGGATGTCCAGATAGTTGGTCGGCTCGTCGAGCAGCAGGATGTCCGGGCTGCCAAAGAGCGCCTGCGCCAGCAGCACCTTGACCTTCTGGCTGCCGTCTAGCTCACGCATGAGCCTGTGCTCCATGTCCAGCGACAGGCCGAGGCCGGTGAGGATCATCTCGGCGTTGCTCTCGGCATTCCAGCCGTCCAGCTCAGCGAATTCGCCCTCGAGCATGCTGGCGCGCTCGCCGTCCGCATCGGTAAAGTCCTCCTTGGCGTAGAGCTCGTCCTTCTCCTTCATGATCTCATGCAGGCGCTTATGCCCCATGATAACCGTCTCGAGCACCTCATAGTCGTCAAACTCGAAGTGGTTCTGCTTCAAAACGGCCATGCGCTCGCCGGGCGTGATGACAACCTCGCCCGTGGTGGGCTCCAGCTCGCCGGAGAGCACCTTGAGGAAGGTGGACTTGCCCGTGCCGTTCGCGCCGATGATGCCGTAGCAGTTGCCGGCGGTGAACTTGATGTTGACGTTCTTGAAGAGCGGCTTGCCGCTGTAGGAAAGCGAAATATTCTGCGTTGCAATCATGAGGTATAGGTTCTCCTTTTCACAGCACTTCTATTCTAATACGCATCGCCGCTTATTATCTCACAAAAAGGAAGTTTCTTCAACCCTTTGCCCGAGAAAAAATATCAGGCGGATTCTGGCCTGTTGGCATAGTTTTCAAGGCAGCATGGAGCGCTGCACGGCCTGACGGCCTACGCTCGGCCACGATCATTATCGCACCGCCTCCACCACGCGCGCCGAGAGCGCCGTGCGCTGGAACGGCGTCATGATGTAGTAGCCGTCCGTATCCGCGCGGATGCGCCCGGCGGCAGCCTTGCACAGGCGCACGGCCATCTCCTCACCCTGCTCGCGGTCAAGGCCCTCGTAGGCGCGCATCACAGCCTCGTCAACCGTCACGCCCGCGACCTCGCTGTTCAGAAACAGGGCGTTGCGGTAGCTGACCACCGGGAACAGCCCGCCGATGATCCACCCGGAGAGCGCCCTGCGCGCGGTGGACAGGTTTTTCGCCGCCTGCTCGCTGAGCACGGGCTGCGTGAGGAATGCCTCCACCCCGCAGGCCTCCTTCTCGAGCGCGCGCTCGAGCTCTTTTTCAAAGCACACGGCGTTTACATTGAGCGCGCCGCACAGGAAGAAGGGCTCCGTCTCCCCGCCAGCGGCGAGGCTGCGCACAAAGCGCGCCAGCACCCGCGAGTTGAACTGGAATACGCCCTTGACGCTCCCCCGGTCGCCCGTAGGCACGGGGTCGCCCGTGACGGCCAGCACATTGTACACGCCCTCCATCGACAGCCCGAGCAGCAGCGCCTTCGTCGCGTTGACATTGCGGTCGCGGCAGGTCATGTGCGGCAGCGTCTCCAGCCCCAGCTCGCGGTGCAGCTTGCAGGCCAGCAGGCTCGCATCCATCCTCGCGCGGCCGATGGGGCAGTCCGCGATGGTCACGGCATCCGCGCCAGCCTCTGCAATCAGCCTCGCGCCGTCGAGAAATCTTCCGATCTCCGCGGTGCCCGGAGGATCCAGCTCCACCAGCGTCACGCGCCCGCCGGATGCCAGCTTCTCCCGGCTGCGGCTTTGGCAGGGCTGCGCCTGCGCATTCTTCTCGGATGGCCCGGCAGACACGACGCGTGGGCCAACGACATGCGCAGGTCTGCCCAGCAGCTGCGCCACACGGCGGATGTGCTCCGGCGTCGTGCCGCAGCAGCCGCCGAGGATGCGCGCGCCCTCCTGCGCGCAGGCCGTCGCCTGCTGCGCATAGTAGCCGGGGTCGCTGTCGTAGAACAGCCGCCCGTCCTCCACATGCGGATAGCCCGCGTTGGGCATGGCCAGCCGGATGGCGCTCATCGGCGGCAGGCTTCGCAGCAGCCTGCGCATGTGGTATGCGCCGCACACGCAGTTCAGGCCGATGGCGTCCGCCGTGCCCAGCGCATCCACGCGGGCGATCAGCTCGGACACGGGCGCGCCCGAGCGCGTGAAGCCGTCCGGGTCGGCGGCGAACGACACCGCGATGAACGCATCCGGGCGCCTTGCGCGAATCCGCTCGAGCGTCTCCTTCACGCCCTCGTCGCCGGGCAGCGTCTCCAGCAGGAAGCAGTCCATCCCCGCCTCCAGAAACACATCCGCCATCGCCGCAAAGGCTCCCTGCGCGCCGCTGCCCGCCGGGGCGGGCCCGATGTCCGCAAAGACCAGTGCGCCGACGGCCTCCGCCTCCCGTCGGGCGATATCAACCGCCGCGAGAAGTACCTCCCGCTGCTGCGCCGCGTCCGCCGCCGCCAGACCGACGTGCGCAGCGAACGTATTCGTCTTGATCGCCCGGCAGCCCGCGCGCAGATACGCCCTGTGCAGCGCGGCGACCTCCTGCGGCGCGCTCAGGCAGGCCAGCTCCACCGGCCCCTCCGGGAAGCCGGGGCGCGTGCGCGCATAGGTTCCCGTCGCGCCGTCAAAGAGCAGTGCCCCGCGCTCAAGCAGCGCCATGACCCGTTCGTTTTTCATGTGTCCTCCGCGCAGGCGTGCGCCCGCTTCCGTTTGTTCTGTCACTCAGCCAAGCAGCCGCCGAACGATGTCGGCGCATTGCTTCGCGTCCTTCGCATAGTAATCCGCCCCGATGCGCGCAGCGTATTCCGCCGTAAGCACCGCACCGCCGACGATGACGGGCGCAGTCACGCCCGCCTCCCGCAGCATGCGGATGGTGCGCTCCATGCCCGGCACGGTCGTCGTCATCAGCGCGGACAGACCGACGATCCGCGCGCCGCGCCGCCTTGCCTCCTCCGCCACGCGCTCCGCCTTCACGTCGCGGCCGAGATCGACGACGCGATAGCCCGTGTTTTCCAGCACCGCCCGGACGATGTTCTTGCCGATGTCGTGGATATCCCCCTCGACCGTCGCCAGCAGGATGGGCCCGCCCTCGTCGCTCGCCTGCGCGGGTGGCGTGGCGCGGCGCACCTCCTCAAAGGCCGCGCCGGAGGCTGCTGCCGCGTTCATCAGCTGCGGCAGGAAGATCTGCCCGCGCTCGTAGCGCGCGCCCACCTCGTCAAGCGCGGGAATCAGATGCTCGCTGACCAGCGTCATCGGCTCCATCGTCTCAAGCATCCGACGCGCCAGAAGCCCGGCCTCCTCCTTCATGCCCTTGAGCACGGCCTCCTCGATGCTCATGGCTGCTTCTCCCGACGCTTTTGCGAGAACGTTCGCCTTTGCAGGCTCCTGCTGCGCCGCGTGCCTTTCAATATAGGCCGCACAGCCCGCATCCTCGCCGGAGAGCGCGCGACAGGCGGAGAGCACATCCATGATCTCCCGGCTGTTGGGATTGACAATAGGCAGCGTCAGGCCCGCCGCAACCGCCTGCGCGAGGAACACGCCCGTCGCAAGCGAGCGCTGCGGCAGGCCGAAGGAGATATTGGACACGCCCAGCACCGTCTCAAGCCCCAGCTCGCGGCGCACGAGGCGAACGGCCTCCAGCGTTTGCCGCGCCTGCTCCTGCTGCGCGCTGACCGTCAGCGTCAGGCAGTCGATGGCAACGTCCTCACGCGGGATTCCCGCGGCAAGCGCCGCATCGAGGATCGTCTTTGCCAGCTCCATGCGCTCCTGCGCGGTTTGAGGCAGGCCGCTCTCCGAGAGTGTGAGGCCAACAACCGCCGCGCCATACTTCTTCACCAGCGGCAGCACCGTCTCAAGCGACTCGCGTGAGGCGTTCACGCTGTTGACAAGGCACTTGCCTGGCGCGGCGCGCAGGCCCGCCTCCAGCACGACAGGGTCGCTCGCGTCGATTTGAAGCGGCAGGCTCACCGCGCCGGAGATCGCCGTCACCGCGCGGCGCATCATGTCGGCCTCGTCGATGCCCGGCAGGCCCACGTTGACGTCGAGAATCTGCGCGCCCGCCTCGGCCTGCTCCACCGCTTGCAGGGTCAGGTAGCCCATTTCCCCGTCGAGCAGCGCCTGCTTCATGCGCTTCTTGCCCGTCGGATTGATACGCTCGCCGATGACGCGCACGCCCTGCCCGAACGCGCAGATTTCGCCCGCCGAGCAGATGCCGTGCACCGTCTTGCCCTGCCACTGTGCCGTCCTTCCGGCCAGCCGCTTTTCAAGCGCGCGGATAAACGCCGGACTCGTTCCGCAGCAGCCGCCGATATACACGGCGCCGGCGTCCAGCAGCGCCTCGCAGTCCGCGGCGAAGTCCTCCGGCTGCGCGCGGTATTCGCCCGTCTGCGGGTCGGGCAATCCCGCGTTCGGCTTGAGAATCAGCGGCAGGTCGGTCGCCGTGCGCATGGCGCGCAGGATGGGCGCGACCTCCTTCGGCCCGAGCGAGCAGTTCACACCCACCGCCTGCACGCCCAGCCCGGAGAGCGTCATCGCCGCCGCGTCCGCGCGGCAGCCGAGGAACGTCCTGCCCGATTGCTCGAACGTCATGCAGGCAAAAACGGGCAGGCTGCACGTCTCCCGTGCAGCCAGCACGCCCGCGCGCAGCTCATTCAGGTCGGAAAACGTCTCAAAGAAGATGGCCTGCGCACCCGCCGCAACGCCCGCGCGGATCATCTGCGCAAAGAGCGCATAGGCCTCGTCAAAGCTGAGCGTGCCCAGCGGCTCGAGCATCTCTCCGATGGGCCCCACGTCCAGCGCGACGGCCGCCCGCCCCTGCGCCGCGCGCAGCGCCGCCTGCACCGAGGCTGTCACCACCTGCCCGACCGCGAAGCCCGTGCCCGCCAGCTTGTGCGCGTTCGCGCAGAAGGTATTGGCGAGGATCATCTGCGCGCCCGCCTCGACGTACTGCCTGTGGATATCCTCCACCACCTGCGGCGCGGTGACGGAGAGCGTCTCCGGCCTGTCCCCGAGCTTGAGTCCCGCGCGCTGGAGCATCGTGCCCATCGCGCCGTCGAGCAGAACGATCTGCTGCTTCATCATCTGTCTCCTCCGTTTTCCTAACCTTTTTCCAAACCGCTTTCCATGCCGCCGCTTTCGCCGGCCTCTTTTCCATCATGAAGCGTCACCCTGCCCCGCCTGAGCGCGCAAGTCTGCCTCACGCTGCACGCCTCGCAACCCGACGGTCTGCGCGCCACAGGCTCGCGGCTCACGCCCATCACCGCCGTAACCGACTTGCGCGGGAGCATCAGCCCGCTCGATGTCAGCGTCAGCCCGATGCGCCGCGGCGCATCGAGCACCGCGAGGATCTGCGCGCTCTGCGCAAGCGGCATATCGCCGTAGCCCGGGCTGAATCTATCCGTCAGATACAATCCCTGCGCATGAAGCGACCGCCGCAGCGCCGCCTCCTGCGCATCGCACACCGCCTCAATCGCCGCGCTGAGCACCGCATCGAGCAGCAGCGCGTCTGCCGCGTCCCGCGCCTGTGCGCGCAGCAGCATCCGCTCGCTCTGCGCGCCGAGCGTCGTAGCCAGCAGCACGCCCTGAAAGCATGGGGCAAGCATCGCGCGGACGTCGCCGCCCTCCGGGCAGAAGCGCGTCCCGGAAAAGACGCCGCCCTCCCCGATGTCGAATGTGCGCATGACGGCGCGCGGCTCGAGCATCCGTTCAGCCTCGCCGCACAGCACGCGCAGCCTGTCCTCAAGCTCCGGCTCGACCGGCGCGCCGCGCCAGCCGAGAAAGTGCAGCGCCTCCTGCACCGGAATGCGAAGTGCTCCCTGCGTCACGCATATCCCCCCTTGTATCGCTCAGCACAGCCGGAGCTAGACGCCGGTGAGCTGCGCGCCCAGCGGTCTGTTTTCCTCAAGCATCCGCGCGCCAAGCCCAAGCAGCGCAAGATTGCCCGCCATGTCCCGGTTGCGGTCATCCCGGCACACCAGCACAGGCGACCAGCCGCCGCGAAGGCAGTCAGACGCTCCGTGCCAGCTGCCGCCCACGCCCTCGCGCGCCGCGACGACAATCGCCGCATTTCCCATCGCATACACCGTATGGTTGCGCAGCAGCGCCCTGGCCGCGGAGAACGGCTCATCCGGCAGGCTGTCGTAGAGCAGCACAAGCTTGCCCGCCGCCATTGCGCTCTCCGTTCCCACGCTTGCAAGCACGTCGCTCTCCGCTTTCGCGGGAACGATCACCGCCTGCCCTCCGGCCTCCAGCGCACCCACCTGTGCGGCAAAATCCACGCCGCGCGCGCCGCCCGTCACCAGCACAGCGCCCTCCCCGGCGATCCTTTGCCCGATCCTGCGCGCAGCGCGCAGTGTATCCGCGCGTATATCGCGGCTTCCCGCGACGGCATAACGCGGGACGTCCACAGGTGAAGCCTTCCCTTTCATAAAGAGGAAGGGCGGCATCTGGCCGCCCAGTGCGCAGAGCGCCTGCGGCCAGCCCTCATCCCCCGGCAGCAGTGCGCAATAGCCCCGGCGCTCATAGTCCTCAATCAGCGAATAGACGGAGCAGGCACGGGAAAGCAACCGCTGCATACGGGCATACATCGCGTCCTTCACTTCCGGAACTTCGCGCAGCACAAGGCCGCTGACCGAACCCGTGTGCGCCATCCGCCAGAAGACGGGGCGCGAGAGCGGTGCAGGCAGACCATCGTTCCAGCAGGCGCGTGTAAGCAGGCACAGCCGCGCACACAGCTCCTCCCGGCCTTCCGTTTGCATAGCCCGTCCTCCTTCCGTTTCTGCCCGATATTCCTGCTGATGGCAGTTTTCCTTCAGTATACTCCAAATCCTGCCCGTTAGCAAGGAAATCCAGAGCACTCGAAAAGCATCGCGCGCCTCCATTCGCGGATATACGCAAAAACAGACCGATGTTCTCGAAATCAGAACAGCGGTCTGTTTTATCCAAAGGCTGTCAATCCTTCATCTTGGGCTTGAAAATCAGCGCGGCAAGAAAGCCGAAGAACACCGCCGCTGCAATGCCGCCCGCGGCTGCCGTCACGCCCCCGGTGACCGCGCCAAGCAGCCCCACGCTCTATGCACCCTCCATCGCACCCTTGGCAAGCAGGTAGCCAAAGCCCGTGAGCGGAACCGTCGCCCCCGCGCCCGCGAAATCGACCAGCGGCTTGTAAATCCCCAGCGCGCCGAGAATCACGCCCGCCGTGACATAGCCCACGAGAATGCGCGCGCTTGTCAGCTTCGTCTTGAGAATCAGAAGCTGTCCAAACGCACACAGCAGGCCGCCGACCACAAACACCCGCACGAGCAGCCAAAGCAGCTCCATCATCGCTCCCCCTCCTCATGCTCGAGCACGACAGCGTGCGCCACGCCGGGGATGCTCTCCCCCTGCATCGTCGTCGTCGGGCTGAGCAGCGCGCCTGTCGCCATGAACAAAATCCGCCGGATGTGCCCCGCATACAGCTCTGGCAGCAGATAGCCGCAGAGCATACTCGCCGCGCAGCCGCAGCCGCTGCCGCCCGCGTGCACATCCTGGCGGGGCGAAAAGATCTCACAGCCGCAGTCAAAGAGCTTCTGCTCCTTCACGGCGATGCCATGCTGCGTGAGCAGCTCGATGAGCAGGTCGCGCCCAAGTCTGCCCAAATCACCCGTCGCCACAAGGTCGAAGTCGTCAAAGCTCCTGCCCGTGTCCGCCAGATGCGCACAAATCGTATCGCACGCTGCTGGCGCCATTGCAGCGCCCATGTTGTTCGCATCCGCAATGCCCAGATCGATCACGCGCCCGCAGGTCGTATGCGTCACGCGCACGCGCGTCCTTTGCGCCGCCGGGCCGGAGACGACCATCACCGCGCCGCTGCCTGTCACCGTCCACTGTGCCGTCGGCGTGCGCTGATTGCCCAGCTCCAGCGGCGCGCGATACTGCCGCTCCGCCGTGCAGAAGTGGCTGCATGTGGCGGCGATCAGCCTGTCCGCATAGCCGCCGTCGGCGAGCATCGCCCCCAGAGACAACGATTCCGTCATCGTCGAGCACGCGCCGTACAGCCCGTAAAACGGGATCTGCAGGTTTCGCGCCGCATAGCCTGCGGAGACGATCTGGTTGAGCAGATCGCCCGCCAGCAGCATCTGCACATCCGCCGTCTCGCGCCCCGCCTTGCGCGCGCAGAGCGTCACTGCCGTCTCGAGCATCTTGCGCTCCGCGCTCTCAAAGCTCGATTCGCCGTTGAGCTCATCCGGAAGAATCTGGTCAAAGCGCTCGCCATACGGCCCCTCGTACTCCTTGCGGCCGACGATGCTCGCCCAGCTCAGGATGCCCGGACGGCTGGGCAGCGCCACCGTCCGCGCCCCGACCCGCTTGCTCACTCACAGCACCTCCATGAAAAAGGTTATCAGCCCGACGATGATCGACGCGCTGATGCCATAGACCAGCACCGGCCCGGCCAGCGTAAAGAGCTTGGCGCCCACACCCATTACCAACCCCTCCCGCCTGAATTCCATGGCCGGCGAGACGACAGAATTGGCAAATCCTGTTATTGGAACGATGCTTCCGGCCCCCGCATATTTGCCGATCCTGTCGTAAACGCCCAGCCCCGTGAGCAGCGCCGAGAGAAATACCAGGCAGATGCTCGTGGCGGTCGCGGCGCTCTGCGCACCCCAGAGCAGCACGCGCGAAAAGAACTCCGTGATGCCCTGCCCGATCAGGCAGATCACGCCGCCCACCCAGAACGCGCGCCACAGCCCGATTGCCATATCGGATTTGGGC
>JALFHA010000309.1 GCA_022776785.1 Clostridiales bacterium
CCGTACCACCGACGTGACCGGCAGCATCAAGCTCCCGGAGGGCGTTGAGATGGTCATGCCGGGCGACAACGTGGACATGGAGTGCACGCTGATCACCCCGATCGCTATGGAAGAGAAGCTCCGCTTCGCTATCCGCGAGGGTGGCCGTACCGTCGGCTCCGGCGTCGTTACCAAGGTTATCGAGTAATCGAGTCCGCGGCAAAGCGCTCAAGTGAAAAAAGAGGGAGATTCCGTTTCGGCGGGGTCTCCTTTTTTTGCTATGCAGGGAATTGTGTCGCCATCGGGCTCGAAGGAAAAGGAGTGGAGAATATAGAGTAGGTCGGAAGCGGGAGCGGCCACGGGCCGCTTTGATACTATTTTGCGGCTAAAAGGGAACATTGGGCTGCCGACCCGGGAAACCCGCATAGTCGCGCCAAAGGCGCTCCTTGCGGTTCCCAGCCTTCGCCTGCCTGATTCCGCCACAGGCGGCGGCAGGTTGCGGCTCCAAACCTGCTTGAGGGATTTCATCCCTCAAACTCCCTTCTTCGCTTCGCGCTTATATTCGAGCTTTTAAGTGCAAGACAGTATGAGTTGCGGGGAAGTGCAGAGCCGACCGGAATATACTTGCCAAATGGGGATAAATGGAATACAATGAGTATATCCGCAGAGCGGCGAAACGGAAGCATATGCGGCGCGCATATCCGTCCGCGTTTTCACGGATGATAACCAAAAACACAGAATCGAGGCTGACTGATGAGCAGGCTTTCCTATATGATGAAGCGCGCGCTGAAGATGAATTACGGCGCGATGCTGAGCACGGCCAACATGCTCCACAAGAAGACGGGCAAGAGCCGCCTCTGGCTGATGGCGGATATGGCGAAGTGTGCCGCGAAGTACAACGCGGGCTACATCGACTACAAGATCGCGGAGATGTATCGCCTCAATGACGCGCAGCGCGCGACGCAGATCACGCGCGGTATCTCCAACAGCATCGTCGCGCGGATGAACGACAAGCAGTTCTGGCATTTTTTCGACAACAAGACAGAGTTTAACGAGCTGTTCAGCGCGCAGGTCAGGCGCGAGTGGCTCAATTTTTCCGAGGCGAGCGAGGAGCAGTTTGCCGCTTTCCTCAAGGGGCGGGGCGATATCATCTGCAAGCCGATCGACGGCTCCAGCGGGCAGGGCATCCTCAAGTGCACACCCGAGGATTATGCAGACCCCGCGGCGCTGTATCGGCGGCTCAAGGAGGCGGGCATCGGCATCGTGGAGGACAAAGTCATCCAGCATGAGGCGATTGCCGCGCTGTGCCCCACGTCGGTCAATACCATCCGCGTGGCGACACTGCTGGGCGACAAGAAGGAGGGAATCGTCTACGCCTATATCCGAATCGGCAACGGCAAGGTGATGGACAATGTGGACTGCGGCGGCATGGCCGCGCCGGTCGATCTGGAAACCGGCGAGATCTCCGGCGTGGGTGCGAACAAGGCGGGCGAGGCCTACGAAATCCACCCGATGACGGGCAAGCGCATCCCCGGTACGCAGATTCCATACTGGGCTGAGGTGAAGCGCATGTGCCTTGACGCCATGCACGTCGTGCCGCAGGTGCGCTTTGTCGCGTGGGATGTGGCGATCACGCCCGACGGCCCGGTGTTCATCGAGGGCAATTCGTTCCCCAGCCACGCGATTCCGCAGTTTGCGGCGCATTTCCCGGACGGCATCGGCATCCTGCCGAGGTTTGAGGAGTTTATCGACCTATGAGCGGATGCAGGCTTTGTCCGCGCGCCTGCAGTGCTGTGCGCGGCGAGACGGAAGGCGGCGGCGTATGCAGCATGGGCACGCTGCCGCGCGTGGCGCGCGCTGCCCTGCACAGGTGGGAGGAGCCCTGCATCAGCGGCACCCACGGCAGCGGTGCGATCTTCTTTTCTGGCTGCGGACTGCGCTGTGCGTTCTGCCAGAACGAGGCGATCAGCCGCGGCGGCGCGGGGGAGACGATCTCCATACGGCGGCTGGCGGAGATCTTCCGCGAGCTGGAGGAGCAGGGCGCGCATAACATCAACCTGGTGACGGCGGCGCACTTTGTCCCCGCCGTGCTGGATGCGCTGGCGCTGTACCGGCCGGGGATTCCCGTCGTCTACAACAGCAGCGGCTATGAGAGC
>JALFHA010000379.1 GCA_022776785.1 Clostridiales bacterium
CCGGTTTGGCGCTCATCGCCACGGTGGGCCGCGGCATGGTGCGCTCCAAGGGCACATCTGCTAAGCTGTTCAATGCGCTGGAAAAGGCAGGCATCAACGTCAGGCTGATCGATCAGGGCTCCAGCGAGCTCAACATCATCGTCGGCGTGGATAACCTCGACTTTGAGAATGCTGTGCGTGCGATTTACCGCGCCTTTGTGCTGAACGCTCCGCCCAGAAGATAACGGTTTTATACTATCCTACAGAGCCGCCTTCGGGCGGCTTTTTTCTGTAACCGGGAGGGCAGGGATGCCCCGGGGAGGGAAGCCGTGAACGATTCAGCGCTTTTTCAAGACGGATGCGGATGCAGGCGGCTTTTGCATTCGGAGAAAGAAAAGGGCGCGTACAGGGCACCATATCGGGAAACGCCGGCAGAACGCTCAAAGCGCGGAATTCAACTGACCCGTTGTGCAAAAATGACAAAAAATGTCGGTTCTTTTCCCAGCGGGCATTGACAGCATCCGGCCTGCATGGTAAACTGATACAGCATGGGTGGACTTGTCCAATGCGAAAGGAGTCGCTTCATGAAGGAACTGAAAATGCTGATCTGGCTGACGCAGCTCGGATTGAGCATTGCGCTTCCCCCGGCGGGCTTTGTGTGGCTGGCCGTGTGGCTGCGCGGGCGTTTTTCCCTGGGCAACTGGGTGATCTTCGTGGGCATCGTGCTGGGCATCATCGGCGCGGTGGACGGCTTTCGCAGCTCGCTCAAGGCCATGCAGATGATGGAAAAGCAGAATCAAAGAAATGATCCGCCGTCCGGTGCGCCGGGTTCGCGGAAATAGGAAAAGAGGCGGATGCGGGGCATGGAGGACGCCCGAAAAACGGTTTTTCATGAGACGGCGATCATCGCCGTCGGCGAGGTGATCGGCGTGGCGGTGATGCTCGCCGTCTTCGCGCTGCTGGGGCGGCTTGACAGGACGGTCGTGCTGGGCGGCATCATCGGCGGCCTGCTGGCTGTGGGCAATTTTCTGATGATGGCTATCAACGTCAGCCTCGCCGCGGACAAGGCGGCGAAGCAGGATGTCAAGGCCGGAAAGGCGATGGTGAGCACCTCCTATGTGACGCGGATGGTCGTGCTGTTCGTCATCCTCTTTGCGTGCGTAAAGAGCGGCCTGTGCAATGTGATCGCCTGTGTGGTGCCGCTGCTCTTTGTGCGCGTGACGATTACCGTCGCGGAATTTATGAGAAAGTCAGGTGATAAGCCGTCATGAATCTGAATGTAAGCGGCGCGTTTGTCTACTTTACCATCCCCATACTCGGGGGAATCCCCATCACGCAGACGACGGTATCCTCGCTGATTGTGACGATTCTGCTGATCGTCGCCTCCATCCGGCTGGGGAAAAACCTCAAAAAGCGCCCGGACGGCGTGCAGGTGATGGTGGAAAAGGGCGTTACCATGCTCTATGACATGGTGCGCGAGACGATGGGTGAGCACAACCTGTACTGGGCGCCGTTCATCGGCACCATCTTCCTGAGCAGCATCTGCGGCAGCTTCATCGGCATGACCGGCTTTTTGCGCTCGGTGACGGCTGATCTGAGCTGCACGCTGACGTGGGCCATCCTGGTCTCCGTGCTCATCTGGTACAACAGCATCAAGCGCAACGGCCTGCTGGGCTGGCTCAAGGGCTTCACGGAGCCCATCGTCGTCATGACGCCGATGAACGTCATCTCCGAAATCGCGCAGCCTGTTTCCATGGCGTTCCGTCACTTCGGCAACGTTGCGGGCGGCGGTGTCATCACGAGCATCCTGTATCTGGCGCTGACCATGCTCTCGAGCCTCGTGCTGGGCGCGATCGCAGGCAGTGGCGTGTTGCTGCCCATCGTGCTGCTGGCTGTCGGCGCGGCGCTGCTGGTGCTCTACAAAAAGAAGTCGCCAAAGAAGCGGTATCTCTTCTTCGGCGCGCTTACGGCTGTGCTGGGTCTGTTCGGCCTGCTGCAGGCGCTGGGCCTGCTCTCCGGCGTGCCGGTGCTGGCCTTCGGCATCCCGGCGGTGCTCTCTTGCTACTTTGACGTATTCTCCGGCTTCGTGCAGGCGTATGTCTTCACGCTGCTGACGATGGTCTATATCGGAAATTCCTGCCCGCCTCCCGAAAAAGCAGAGGCCGCGCAGTAATGTTCAATAACAACAACCTATATTCAACAACACAAGGAGGAACTCTTTATGGAAATTCTGGCTCAGGCGATTGCGGTTGCCGGCAAGGCGATTGGCGCAGGTATTTGTATGGGCATCGGTGCTATCGGCCCGGGCATCGGCGAAGGTAACGCGGTTGGCAAGGCGCTGGAGGGCATGGCCCGTCAGCCCGAGATGAGCGGCACGCTCCGTTCCACGATGATTATGGGCTGCGCTATCGCTGAGACGACCGGTATCTACGCACTGCTGATCTCTTTCCTGATTCTGTTTGCGCTGTAAGATGATCGCTCTTTCCGATGTTCCATACGAGAGGAGCGAATGACGTGGGACAGTTCGAGAGTTTTATCGGCGTTGATTTCTGGACGGCGCTGTTCATCCTGCTCAATACGCTGGCGATTTTCTTCGTCGCGAGGAAATTCCTCTTTGGGCCGGTGCACAAAATGATCGAGGATCGCCAAAAGGAGATTGACGGCATGTACGCCGACGCGGGCAAGGCCAAGGCCGACGCGAAGGCGATGCAGACCAAGTATGAAAAGAAGCTCGCCGGGGCGCGGGAAACGTCCGAGCGCATGGTGAAGGAAGCCATGGCGCGCGGCCAGAAGCGCGAGGAGGAGATCGTGCGCGGCGCGAACGCGCAGGCATCCTCCATCCTGGCCAAGGCTGCGGCGGATGCGGAGCTTCAGAAGAAAAAGGCCATGAACGAGGCCAAGAACGAGATTGCGGAGGTTGCCGTGGCCATCGCCGGCAAGGTGGTGGGGCGCGAGCTGCGGCCGCAGGATCAGGCCGAGCTGGTCGATCATTTCATTGACGAATTGGGTGATAAGGCATGACCCGAATCGCAGACGTATACGCACGCGCACTGTATGACCTGGCCAGGGACGAGGGGCTGGACGGCGAAATCCTTGAGCAGCTTGCCGTGCTCGGGCAGGCCTTTGCGGCGGAGCCGGAGTACCTTCGCCTGCTCTCTGCGCCCGCCATCCCCAAGCAGGAGCGCTGCGGCATGGTTGACGAGGGCTTCAGAGGGAAGGTGCACCGCTATGTGCTCAGCTTCATGAAGCTGCTCACGGAGAAGGGCTGCGTGCGCTGCTTCCCGGACTGCTGCAGAGCGTACCGGGAGTTTTACAACGAGGATCACGGCATCCTGCCCGTGAAGGCCGTCACGGCCGTGCCGTTGACGAAAGCGCAGGCCGAGCGCCTGACGAAAAAGCTCTGCGGCCTGACGGGCAAGACGGTGACTCTTCAAAACGTGGTCGAGCCGACCTGCATGGGCGGCGTGCGGCTTGACTACGACGGCAAGCGCGTGGACGATACGATTGCCCACCGGCTTGAGGCGGTGCACAGCTTGCTGAAAAACACCATACTCTGATGGGAGAAAGCAGGGACGGTATGGAATTGAAACCCGAAGAAATAACGAAAATCATCCGAAGTCAGATCAAGAATTATGAAAACAGGCTGGAGACGAGCGAGGTTGGCACGATCATCCTCGTAGGCGACGGCATTGCGCGCGCGAGCGGGCTGGACAAGTGCATGGCCAACGAGCTGGTCGAGTTTGAGAACGGCGAGTACGGCATGGCGCTCAACCTCGAGGAGGATTCCGTTTCCATCGTCATCCTGGGCAGCGATGCCGAGCTCCACGAGGGCAGCACCGTCAAGCGGACGGGCCGCGTGGTTTCCGTGCCGGTCGGCGAGGCGCTGATCGGCCGCGTGGTGAACGCGCTGGGCCAGCCTATTGACGGCAAGGGCGCGATTGAGACGAGCAAAACGCGCCCGATCGAGAGCCCTGCGCCGGGCATCATCGAGCGCAAGGGCGTGAGCGTGCCGCTGCAGACGGGCATCAAGGCCATCGACAGCATGATCCCGATTGGCCGCGGTCAGCGAGAGTTGATTATCGGCGACCGCCAGACCGGCAAGACGACGCTGGCCGTCGATACCATCATCAACCAGCGCGGCAAGGATGTCATCTGCATCTATGTCGCCATCGGCCAGAAGAACTCCACCGTGGTGCAGCTCGTTGAGCAGCTGACGCACGCGGGCGCGATGGATTACACCATCGTCGTCAGCGCGACGGCCTCCGAGCTGGCGCCGATGCAGTATATCGCGCCGTATTCCGGCTGCGCGATGGGCGAGTATTTCATGGCGCAGGGCAAGGACGTGCTCGTCGTCTACGACGACCTGTCCAAGCACGCGGTCGCCTACCGCGCCCTCTCGCTGCTGATTCGCCGCCCGCCGGGACGCGAGGCGTATCCGGGCGACGTGTTCTATCTGCACAGCCGCCTGCTCGAGCGTGCTGCACGCATGGCGCCTGAATACGGCGGCGGCAGCCTGACGGCGCTGCCCATCATCGAGACGCAGGCGGGCGATGTTTCCGCCTACATCCCGACGAACGTCATCTCCATCACCGACGGCCAGATCTTCCTAGAGACGGAGCTGTTCCACTCCGGCGTCATGCCGGCGGTCAACCCGGGCATTTCCGTTTCCCGCGTCGGCGGCGACGCGCAGATCAAGGCGATGAAGAAGGTCGCCGGTTCGCTGAAGCTGATTTACAGCCAGTACCGCGAGCTGCAGAGCTTTGCGCAGTTCGGCAGCGATCTGGATGCGGACACCAAGGCCCGCCTGAGCCAGGGCGAGCGCGTGGTGGAGGTGCTTAAGCAGGATCGCAGCTCGCCCATCGACGTGGAGAAGCAGGTGTGCATCATCTACGCCGTCACGCACGATTATTTGGCCGAGGTGCCGGTGACGAGCGTGCGTGAGTATGAGCGCCGTCTCTACGAGCGGCTGGATGCGCAGCATTCCGACCTGCTGGAGACCATCCGCACAACCGGCAAGCTCGAGAAGGACACCGAAAAGAAGCTGAACGAGGCGCTTACGCAGTTCGGCCGCGATTTTCTTGGCAAGTGATAAGGAGGGGTGAGCGATGGCAGGCGCGTCCATGAAGGACATCAAGCTGCGCATCAAGAGCGTGGAGAGCACCATGCAGATCACCAAGGCGATGGAGCTCGTCGCCTCCTCCAAGCTGAGAAAGGCCAAGGAGCGGCAGGAGCGCTGCCGCCCGTACTTCACGGGGCTGAAAAAGACGCTGGACGATATCGAGGCTGCAACGAGCGATTTTTCCTCGCCGTATCAGCAGCGGCGCGAGGTGAAAAAGCGCTGCCTGATCGTCATCGCAGGTGACAGAGGGCTGGCCGGTGGCTACAACAGCAATGTTTTTAAGGCCGCGCAGGAGCTGATGCAGGGCGATGCGCCGGTGTGTGTCGTGCCCATCGGCAAGAGGACGGTCGATTTCTTCACCCGCAGGGGCGTGGAGATCATGACGACTGAATTCGCCGAGGCGGCGGATATTTCCGTTGCGGACTGTTTCACCATCAGCAACATGGTGACAAGGGGATATCGCGAGGGGCAGTTTGACCAGGTTTCTATCCTCTATACGCAGTTCGTTTCGATGCTGACGCAGACCCCCGTGAGCGAGGAGCTGCTGCCGCTTGAGGCGAGCGGGATAAAGGAGCGCACCGGCGCAGAGTCCCTGGTGCTCTACGAGCCGAGCCCGAGTGTCGTATATGATGCGATTGTGCCCAACTATATTGCGGGCATGATCTACGGCGCGATGTGCGAATCCGTAGCCAGCGAGCTTGGCGCCCGCCGCACGGCGATGGATGCGGCGAGCAAGAATGCGGCGGAGATGATCGACGACCTGAGCCTGCGCTACAACCGGGCGCGTCAGGGCGCGATTACGCAGGAGATCACGGAAATCGTCGCGGGCGCGGAGCATTGACACAACCAAGAAGGAGCAACGCTATGGCAAAAGGAAGCATCGGTACCGTGGTGCAGGTTATCGGCCCGGTACTGGATATTAGATTCGGCGACGGCGAGCTTCCGCCGCTGCTCAATGCCATTGAGGTGAGCAGCGGTGAGAGGAAGATGGTCGTCGAGGTGGCCCAGCACATCGGCGATAACGTCGTGCGCTGCATCGCCATGAGCAGCACGGATGGCCTCACCCGCGGCGCAAAGGCCGTGGATACGGGGTCGCCGATCACCGTGCCGGTGGGCGAGAAGTGCTTGGGCCGCATCTTCAATCTG
>JALFHA010000403.1 GCA_022776785.1 Clostridiales bacterium
GACAGCAGCGCCACCAGCAGCCCCGCCGATTCGACGAACACGCTGGTGACAAACGACATGACGATGGACAGCACAAAGGATAGGCACACGACCGTCAGCACCCAGCGCTGCTGCCCCTGCTTATTCTTCTCCTTTTTGCTCACAGAATGCTTCACTCCGATTTGAAAGGGCGGCTGACGGCCGCAACCGCTTCCGGCAGGCTCCGGCTCTTCATGCCATCTGTTTGCCCTGCTTCTAAAAAAGCCCACGAACCTGCGTGGGCAGAGGAGTCCAAAGAAATAGGTGGTGATATAACAAATAAACCTTGCGGCATAGGTTCGGTAGGATTTCCCCGTCCGCTACTCCCTGTCGCCATAGGAGCGGTTTCCCTTGAAAGCGAACGTCACACCGTTTCCGTGTGTGCGACCGAATTACCACTGAGTCCACACTGTAATCTCTGTTATATCCTGATAGACAGTCTAGGAGCTTTCCTCGGCAGCCTCGGTTCCCCCCTAGCCTCTTTTGCAGCCGGGGTTTCAACCGGCGATCGCTGCGGCTTCCGCTAGCTTTAGGTCGCCGCGCGTTGTTCCGGTATCCACCGCAACCACTCAAGGCAGGCTACACTGCAGGCAGCTTGTGTACCGCCATGCAGGTTTTCATGACGCAAAGCCGTCATGCCTCCACGAAAGATGGGTCGAGCTCCGCCATGCCATTGACGGCCGCCCATAATTCTTACTTCCAGCACCGACCCCCAACTGGGCGTCAGCAGCCGGCACCAGAAACTTCATCGATATGCCCTTTAACGGATTTTTAGCCCCGCCCTCAGAGGGAACTTTGCTGACTAGAATACTGCACCACCTGAGCGCTATTATATCATATCTGTCAAGCGCGCGCAACTGCCGCATGCGTTTTTGGCGCCGGGTCAGGCGATGAGCGCGCCCACGAGGATGCCCAGCATGGCGCCCGCCATCACCTGAATGGGCGTGTGACCCACCAGCTCCTTGAGCCGCTCCTCGTCGAAGGTGTAGGTGCCGTTTCCGGCGAGCGCCTCCACGAGGTGGTTGATGACCGCAGCATTGCGCCCGGTCGAGCGGCGCACGCCCGCCGCATCGTACATCACGATGCCCGCAAAGCAGCAGCACAGCGCAAACATAGAGGATGCGCAGCCCTCGCGGATACCCACCGTCGTCGTCAGTGCACAGACCATTGCCGAATGGGAGCTGGGCATTCCTCCGGAGCCCCACATGCGCGAGTGGTCAAACTTGCGGCTGATCGCCAGCGTCAGCAGCACCTTGAGCCCCTGCGCGATGGCCCACGCCAGCACGGCCGCCACAATCGCCCGGTTGTGCAGGATTTCGAGTATGATGTTCACGTTTTGTCCCCTCCGTCAGTTTTTCCTTCCCCGCAGCTGCCGCGCGTATTCGCGCAGGAACCACGCCCGCTCACCGAAGCACGCGAGCGCCTCCCCGGCGCAGTCCCAAAGCTCGCGGGATTTTTCCCTTGCCGCCTGTGCGCCCGCCAGCGCAGGCCATGTCATCTTGCCGCGCTGCGCGTCCATGCCCGTCTGCTTGCCCAGCAGGGCAGCGTCCCCCTCAAGGTCAAGCAGGTCGTCGTCGATCTGGAACGCCAGGCCGATGCAGCGGCCGAACTCCGTCAGCGCCGCAAGCTGCGGCTCATCCGCCCCCGCGATGCTCGCAGCGGCCAACAGCGGCGCGGTCAGCAGATCGGCGGTCTTGTGCATGTGGATGTATTCAAGCCGCTCGAGGCTCGGCGCCTCATGCTCGCTGAGCAGGTCAAGGCTCTGCCCGGCGATCATGCCGCCCACGCCTGCGCGCTGCGCAACGGCCTCCGCCGCCCGCACGAGTCCGGCAAGGTTGTCCGCGTGCTCCATCGCATTGCGGAGCATACACTCGTAGGCGTAGTTGAGCAGCGCATCGCCCGCCAGGATCGCATGGCCTACGCCATAGACCTTGTGGTTGGAGAGCCTGCCGCGGCGGTAATCGTCGTTGTCCATGCCCGGCAGGTCGTCGTGGATCAGCGAATAGGTATGAATCATCTCCAGCGCAGCGGCGGGCACGCACGCCTGCTCAAGCGAACCCCCGAGCATCTCGCACGCCGCCAGCAGCAGCACCGGGCGCACCCGCTTGCCGCCCGCCATTAGGCTGTAGCGCATCGTCTCGCACAGATGCGCGGGCATCCCGCCCTGCGCCGGGCACGCGTCCTGCGTCTGTGGAAGCAGGCGCTCAAGCGTCGTCTCCACCATGTGAAGATACTGGTCGTATTGCTCAGGATAGGTCATTTTCGCTCACCTCTAACGCCTCAATTTCCCCCGTGTCGGGATCAAGCCTCTCCAGCCGCCGCTCGTGCTGCGTGAGCATATCCTCAAGCTGCGCAGCCAGCGCCACGCCCTCCTCGTAGACCTTCATCGTCTCCTCCAGCGAGAGCGCACCCCCGTTGATAGCGGCAATCCTCTCCTCAAGTGCCGCCATCCCCTCCTCAAAGGAGGGCTTTCCCTTCTTTTTTG
>JALFHA010000417.1 GCA_022776785.1 Clostridiales bacterium
ACATCGGCAACGCCCGCCCGGCGGTCGTTTTCGACACGCTTCGACGCTATTTCGAGCACAAGGGCTACAAGGTGACCTTCGTGCAGAACTTTACCGACATCGACGACAAGATGATCCGCCGCGCCAACGAGGAGGGCACGACCGTCAAGGAGCTGGGCGAGCGCTTCATCAAGGAATACTACGCCGACGCGGACGCGCTGGGCATCGAGCGCGCGACGGTCAACCCGAAGGCCACTGAGCACATTCCGGAGATCATCGAGCTGATTCGCAAACTGGAGGCGAAGGGGCTGGCCTACGCCTGTGACAACGGCGATGTGTACTATAACACGCAGGCGTTTGCCTCCTACGGCAAGCTCTGCGGCCAGAATCTCGACGATCTGGAGGCCGGTGCGCGCATCGACACTGACCCCAACAAGCGCCACCCGATGGATTTCGCGCTCTGGAAGGCGCAGAAGCCGGGCGAGCCCGCGTGGGAATCCCCGTGGGGCATGGGCCGTCCGGGCTGGCACATCGAGTGCTCCGCGATGAGCATGAAGTACCTCGGCGAGACCATCGACATCCACTGCGGCGGCAAGGATCTCGTCTTCCCGCACCACGAAAATGAAATTGCGCAGAGCGAGGGTGCGACGGGCAAGCCGTTCGTCCACTACTGGATGCACAACGGCTTCATCAACGTCGATAACCAGAAGATGAGCAAGTCGCTGGGCAACTTCTTCACCGTGCGCGACATCTCCAAGGAGTTTGACCTCGAGGCCGTGCGCATGTTCATGCTCAGCGCGCACTATCGCAGCCCAATCAACTTCTCCCGCGAGATGATTGAGCAGGCCAAGGCCTCGCTCGAGCGCCTGTACACCGCGCGCGACCACTACGCCTTCCTGCTGAAAAACGCGAAGGACGGCGAAATGGGCGAGCGTGAGCGCGCGCTGCTGGAAAAGGTCGAAGCGGCGCGCAAGGGCTTTGACAGCGCGATGGACGACGACCTGAATACCGCCGAGGCGATGGGCAATATGTTCGAGCTGGTGCGCGAGGCCAATGCGTCGCTCGATGAGAACAGCCCGAAGCAGGCCGTTTCGGCCGTGCTGGACGCGCTGGAGGAGATGGCGAAGGTCTTTGGCATCCTCACGCGCCGCACGGACGAGGGCGGCGACGCGCAGGTGGAGGCGCTGCTGGAGGCGCGCGCCAAGGCCCGCAGCGAGAAGAACTGGGCGGAGAGCGACCGCCTGCGCGGAGAGATTGAGAAGCTCGGCTACACGGTCAAGGACACCAAGCAGGGGCAGCAGCTCACCAAAAACGCGTAAGCTGCAAGCAAAAAAACGCATACCAAAAGAGGAAGGCTTTGTCGAAGCAGGACGAGCTTTCCTTTTTTTTCGCGCTCCAAAACGACAGGACAGGCGATGCAAACGCGCTATAATGGGCGCCGTGAAGGGGGAAAGGCCTTGAGAGCTGCGCTGCTGGAGCTGGCGCTGGATGCGCTGATGATTGCGCTTGCGCTGCGGCTTGGAGGCTGGCGCATCCGCCCGGCACGCGTTCTGGTAGGGGCTGTGCTGGGCACGATGGCCTCCGCCGCGCTTGGCGGCTTGCCCAGAGCGCTGCAGGCGGCAATGTGGCTGCCTGTGGCGCTGGCGATGATGCGCGCCGCGGACGGGCCTGCGCCCGTCTGGCTGGCCCTGCGCCGGGCTGCGCTGCTGCTGTGCGCGGCGGGACTGATAGGCGGCACGCTGCTGGCGCTGCTGGGCGCCGCCGGGTCGCCCGCCGCGGCGTATGGCATCGCCCTGGCAGCGGTCATCGCGATGGCCTGCGCCACCGGCCGGGCACGCCGCAGCGCCGCAGCCATGCCGCAAAGGCTGCGCATCCGCTGTGCCTTTCGCGGGCGGGAGATCACGCTCCATGCGATTGCCGACAGCGGCAACACCCTTCGGGATTACCTGACACACAAGCCTGTGGTGGTCTTGCCGCAGGCGGCCGGACAAAGGCTTGGGCTGGGCGGCGCCGCGCTGCGCCCGATCTTCGCGGACACGGCGGGCGGACGGCAGATGATGGCGTGCTTCACGCCGCAGGTGCTTGAGGCGCTTGCAGACGGGAAGCGACGAACGCTGTCCGCGGTCGTCGCGCTCTCGCCGGGGCTTGGCGCGGACGCGCCTGCGCTTGTTCCGGCTGCGCTGCTTGCAGATAAAGAAGAATCAACTGGCAGGAGGGGGATACCTTATGGAAAAGAGACGGACAAACCGGGAAACGGCGGAATGGCCGGCCTCAAGGCCGCAGCTTTCGATCATCCGGCCGGAGGGTTCAGTCGCGTACATCGGCGGAAGTGATTCTCTGCCTCCGCCGCTGTCGCGCGAGGAGGAGACGGAGCTTTTTGCCCGCCTTGCGGACGAGCCCAATACCGTGCGCAAGACGCTCATCGAGCACAATCTGCGCCTTGTCGTCTACATCGCCAGAAAGTTCGAGAATACCGGCGTGGGCATTGAGGACCTGATTTCCATCGGCACCATTGGCCTGATCAAGGCCGTCAACACATTTGACCCCGGCAAGAAGATCAAGCTCGCGACCTATGCCTCGCGCTGCATCGAGAATGAAATCCTCATGTTCCTTCGGCGCACGAGCCGCCAGAAGCTGGAGGTTTCGCTCGACGAGCCGCTCAATACCGACTGGGACGGCAACGAGCTGCTGCTCTCCGACGTGCTGGGCACGGAGGGGGACATGGTGTACCGCTCCATCGAGGAGACGGTCGAGCGGCAGATGCTCGCCACGGCGCTCTCCCGCCTGTCGATGAGGGAGAAGGAGATCATGCGCCTGCGCTTTGGCCTCGGAGGCGGCGCGGAAAAGACGCAGAAGGAGGTCGCCGACATCATGGGCATCAGCCAGAGCTACATCTCCCGGCTGGAGAAGCGGATTCTGCAAAGGCTCCAGCGGGATATGGCTCAGATGGGCTCGTAAAATGGAACATGGATGCGCCGCACAGCGATTCGCTCGCTGGCGGCGCGCTTTGTCATTTCCGTCAGATTGCCGACGCAGCTCGGGCTGAGCGCAACAAAAACGCGCAAATTCCAGCTTTTCGCTAAAATGGGATTGAGAAAACAGAGAAATTCTTGTATAATGATCGGAGAAATGTCTGAAATGAGGTGTACGAGTTTGGACGAACAGAAAAACGGAACGCCCGAGCCGCGCAGGCGCCGCCGCGCTGCCGCACAGCAAAAGGCGTTTGAGGAATTTGAAAGAGAGCAGCAGCTCGAGCAGCAGCGTGCCGACGAAGAGCCAGCCGGTCAGGATGCGTGGAGCGAGGATGAGTCCGGAAGCTCTGCGGGCATCGGGGAGGAAGCGCCGCGCCGGATGAAGGCTGCTCCAACGGATAAATGGCTGGACGATGAGGATGAGGACTGGGTGGTGGATGATCGCCCTGAGCGGGCCTCGTCGAAGCGGAAAAAGAAAAAACAGGGGGGCGGCTGTCTGATCGCCGTTCTGGCGGTGATGCTGCTGCTTGCGGCGCTGGCTGCGGCGGGATGGTTCCTGCTTCCCGAGCAGAGGGACGAGCTGCTCACGCGCTTTGCCCCCGGGATTCTCGAGGTGATTGCGACGCCGACGCCTACGCCGACAGCGACGCCTACGCCGACGCCGACGCCTACCCCGACAGCGACGCCTACGCCGACGCCGACACCCACGCCGACGCCGACGCCTACCCCGACAGCGACGCCGACGCCGACACCCACACCGACGCCGACACCCACACCGACGCCGAC
>JALFHA010000155.1 GCA_022776785.1 Clostridiales bacterium
TTCAATCGTAGGATGCTTCGCATCCTGCTCTGAAACTGCTTTTTCTTTTGAACAATAAGGGAACATTGGGCTGCCGACCCGGGAAACCCGCATAGTCGCGCCAAAGGCGCTCCGGGCGGTTTCCAGCCTTCGCCTGCCTGATTCCGCCACAGGCGGCGGCAGGTTGCGGCTCCAAACCTGTTTGTGGGATTTCATCCCTCAAACTCCCTTCTTCGCTTCGCGCTTATATTCGAGCTTTATGTGCAAGACAGTATCAATCATTGTTTCGCAAAGCTCCACCGTCAGGTATCGCTACGCTCCCTGACTACTGTTGAGGAATTGCTTCGCATATAGGATACGTTGGGCTGCCGCCCAAACCCCTTCATCGCTTCGCGATTGCTATCCCATCTTTTAGAGCAGATTAGTATTATCCCTTCCTCGCCGTCAGAATCATGGCAAACAATCCGCCCGCGGCGAGCCCCATGCCCAAATCGGCGAAATCCGCGGTCAGGCTCGGCGTCTGCCCCATCAGCAGGCTGTAGACAACGATGCCCAGCGCCATGTACAGCAGACCCACGCTCGCGCCGCGCAGCACGCCCCCGCTCTCCCCGCCGCGCATAGCCGAGGTCACGCCCGCGAGGATGGACACGAACTTCACCACCTGATTGACGGCGGTCAGCGCGCGGTCGCTCGCGTTCCACCAGTTGAGAATCAGCGCAAAGACAGCAACGCCGATGACCGTGATGCTCGCAGCCACCAGCACGCCGCGCAGCACAGCGCCGAGCGGCCCGCCGCCGCTCCGCCCCCGGCGGACGCTCCTGCGCACCGTGCGCCTGAAGGAATCCAGCCCCCGCTCCTTGCGCGGAATAAACGACGGATTCGCCGTCTGCTTCTCCATCAAAACCCCTCCTCTGCCCCGGAAAACGGGAAAGCCCCGTCCGCTCATGGTCAACCCTATGAGAAGGCGGGGCTTGTTATGCTTTTCCTTCAGGCCGTATCAGATGAGCTGCTCCGAATCGTTGGTCACGGAGAGCGTGTCGATGTTCTTGATGGCCCAACGCGCAAAGACCATCGGGGTCTTAGCCTCGCCGACCTCGACGGTCAGCACGTCGTCCTTGATGCGAACGATGGTGCCATAGATGCCGCCGATGGTGCACACGCGGTCACCGACCTTGAGGCTGTTGAGCATATCCTGCGCTTCCTTGTCCTTCTTGCGCTGCGGGCGGATGAGGAAGAACCAGAACACGACGAAGATCAGGATCATCGGCAGAAGCTGAACGGCCCAGTAGATAAACTGCGCGCCGGCGGACATCTCCTGCGCCACCTCCGTACCGGCGGCGGCAGCATCGGTGCCGGCGGTTGCCGCGGCGTCAGCCAGCCAATTCATGAGGGCATACTTCATGGGGAAAGACACATCCTTTCGACTGTTTGCATTTTTGCTAACTTTGCTATTATAACCCGTTTTTCCTCACACTTCAAGCATTGTGTGCAAATTCCTTGATCGATTGCAGCAAATTCCGCCGCGTGCGCGTCAGAAATTGCGGCTCATGTCGTAGCGGCTGAAGAAATCGCGGCGGAACTCCTCGAACCTGTCCTCCTCGATGGCCTTGCGGATGCGCTCCATTAGGCGCAGCAGGTAGCGAAGGTTATGGATGGTCGCCAGCCGGCCGCCGGTGATCTCCCCCGCTTTGAACAGGTGACGGATGTAGGCGCGCGAGAAGTTCTGGCAGGCGTAGCAGTCGCAGCCCTCCTCCAGCGGCCCGAAATCGTGCGCGTACTGCGCGTTGCGGATGACCAGCCGCCCCTCATCGGTGAAGCAGGTGCCGTTGCGCGCCACGCGCGTGGCCAGCACGCAGTCGAACATATCCACACCGCGGTACACGCCCTCCACGAGGCAGTCCGGGCTGCCCACACCCATCAGGTAGCGCGGCTTGTGCTCGGGCATGTAGGGCATCATCTCGTCGAGCATCTCATACATGATCGGCTTGGGCTCTCCCACGGACAGGCCGCCGATGCCGTAGCCGGGGAAATCCATGTCCGCCAGCGCCTTCGCGCTCTCGATGCGCAAATCGGCGTAGAATGCGCCCTGCACGATGCCGAACACGGCCTGATCCTCGCGCGTATGCGCGGCCCTGCAGCGCTGCGCCCAGCGGTGGGTGCGCTCCATGGCCTCGCGCGCGGTCTTGTGGTCGCAGGGATAGGGCGAGCACACGTCAAACGCCATCGCGATATCGCTGCCCAGCGCCTCCTGAATCGCCATGCTCGTCTCCGGGCCGATGAACATGCGGCTGCCGTCAAGGTGGCTTCTGAAATGCACGCCCTCCTCCTTGATCTTGCGCAGGCTCGCCAGCGAAAAGACCTGGAATCCGCCCGAGTCGGTGAGGATGGGCCTGTCCCAGCTCATGAAGCGGTGCAGCCCGCCCGCCTCGCGGATGAGCGCCTCGCCCGGGCGCAGGTGCAGATGATAGGTGTTGGAGAGGATGATCTGTGCGCCGACCTCCTTGAGCTCTCTCGGGGTCGTCGCCTTGACCGTCGCCTGCGTGCCCACGGGCATGAAAATCGGCGTCTGGATGTCGCCGTGCGGCGTGTGCACCACGCCGCGGCGGGCGTGGGTCTTTGCGTCCTTTTTGACCAAATCAAATGTGACCGGTGATGGCATGGGTTGTTTCCTTTCCGCGCACAGCGCTGTACACGCGCAAGCGCAAGACGTTATTTTCTCCGGAGCGCGTCACCACGTCCGGCAGAAGCCGGTGATATACCAGTTATCCTTTTGCAGCGTATACTGGCAGTTTTCCCGCGTGATTTCGCCTGCGGGAATGACGGACATGTTGTAGTATTTCTGCTTGGGCGTCGCATCATAACGGTAATTCATCCGCTTGATGGTGGAATTGACGTTGCCCTCGAGGGTCGTCAGCTCGTATAGGCCGTCGCCCAGCGCCGTCACGCTCTCCACAATGCCCACATGCGTGTACGGCGTGGAGCCGCGCACACCGTAGATGAGCAGATAGCCCGGTTGCGGCACGGCCTCCATTTTATCGCATTGCAGCCAGCGACCGTGCTGCTCAAAGGCGTAGTAGACGTTGCCCACGCGGCCCTCCATCGCGCTGATGCAGTCCGTCTCGCCCACCTGCACATCCTGCTTGTAGCGGATGAGCTGCATTCCGCTGTGATAGGCGCACCAGATCTGAAACACGGAGCACCAGCCGATCTCCCGCTTGTCGCGGTAATACCACTGGGTGTACTCGTTGGCCTTGGGCAGCTTTTCAAAGGGATGCTTCTCAAACTGCGCGCGGGCGGTCAGCACGAAGTTGCGCGCCGTCAGCGGCATCTCCTCCGGGAAGGTCAGGTCGTAGCTCTCAAGCTCGCCCTCCGCCCGCGTCTGAATCGCTGCGGGCGGGGTCTCCATCTTCACAGGCGCCTTGGGCAGCTCCTCGGCCAGCGCGCCGCCAGAGCAGAGCAGCATCGCCGCCAGCAGCGCAAGAATCCATCGCTTCATCGTTCAATCAATCCCCCATTACAAGCGAAAGCTCATCCTCAAGCGTCATCGCGCGCTGCTCGCCGTCCTCGGTGACGAGCACCGTCCATCCCGGCTCGGACGCGGCAATCGTGTAGCGCGCCATGCTGGGCGATATGCGCTCGCTGCGCACGTCGAAGCGTGCCGAACCAATCTGCACGTTCTCAAGCCGCCAGCCGTCCCAGCCGATGGGCGTATGCGGCGCAAAGGCAAGCGTCCTCGTCCCCGCATCGGGGCGCAGGCCGAAGAGATCCTCCGTCATCGGCCAGATGAAGTCCGCCGCCGCGCGCGAGGCCAGCAGCGAGCCCGGCTCTGCGTCTCGCCCGCGCAGCGCGCCCGGCAATCCCGGCAGACCGGCCTTCGCCATCTGCGACAGGCAGCCGATCATCTGCTCGACATGGCCCATGCGGCCATGCCAGCGCGCGGCCTCCTCCACACAAGCGCAGGAGATGTCCGTCTGCTCCGTCTCCGGCAGAGCCGCGGCCAGCGCTTCGAGCGCCTCCGCCCCCTCGGAATCCGTCAAGCGCAGGATGTACGCCTGCGCGCGCAGCGCAAGCCTCACCTCCTGGCGGATATCCTGCCGCACATCCTCAAAGCCGTGCGTCGCGCGGCGCAGATACGTCATGCACAGGCAGGTCGTCGGCAGCATTTCCTCCGCGAAGGCACGGTCGCCGCTCCAGAGCAGCGTATCATGCACCAGCGCGACAAAGAGCGCGCTCTCCTTCGCGCCGCCCACCTGCGTCACGCGCCCGCTCAGCGACACGCTGCGCGCCAGACGCCCGGGCGCAAGCTGCGCCTCCTCGCTCACGCGCACAAGCGTGCGCAGAATCCCCTGCACGCGCGGCGCGCCGCCCAGCGGCAGCAGGCTCGAGAGCGCCTGCGCAAAGCCCTGTCCGAACAGCGCTGGATGCTCCGGCAGGTCGGCGCACATCGCGTACCCGCCGCGCGGGAGCGTGCGCATCAGCCAGTCGCAGTAGATCTTCGTCCAGTTAAAGCAGCGGGAGAGCCGCCCGTCGGGCATGAACGCCTCGCTGCGGCGCATCAGTGCGGCGACGCGCTCCTCCTTGCGGGCAATCATCTCGCCCGCATGCTCGCGCAGGTCGCTCAGCGCATCCTCCGCGCGGGAGCGGGAGGCGAAGCCGCCCGCCACGAACAGCCGCATGGACGCCTGTCCCCTGCCCGCCACGCGCACGCGGTAGAACAGGCGGCCATTGACGCCCTTGCCCTGTGTGTTGCCAAAGCCGTAGACCTCGGCGGGCAGATCACTCTGCAGCACGCGGCTCTTCGCGTCCGCGCCCCATACGGCGTGCCACGGGTTGCGGCTGTCGCGCGCGTAGAAGGCCTGCGTCTTTTCGTCGTACTCACCCACATCGCGGCCGAGCTCCAGCCCGTCCTCGCCGCCCGCGGCGGCCACGGTCAGGATGTCCGTGCGCACGGTGAAGGAGACCTCGACCATGCGCGGCGTCGGGCGCAGGTTTTCAATATGCAGATCGACGACGCAGCCGCTCACGCCGTCGGGGATGGTCTGCCTGCGCACGATGTGAAGCTGCTCCGCCTGCATCCTGTAATGGAAGGCCGTGGAGACCGGCCCCGCCTCGCAGGCATCAGCCGTTCGCAGCGGCACGTCGTCGATGGCGAAGAAGAAGCCGTCGCAGACCTTCTTCTCCCCCGCCCACAGGCCGCCCATCTCGCCCGGCACGGCGTAGCCCATGTCGGGGAAAAGGCCGTTCTGCGCGCCGATGAGCACGGCCGCGCTGCCCGCCGTCACTGCGGGCGATTCCAGATGATCGTAGCGGTAAACCCTGTATTCGCTCAGCATGGAAAGGACCTCCGTTGTTGTCGCTCGTTCCTCGTCCGTCTCATCCGGCCAAAACGACCGCGATGGTTTTGAAAATCAGCTTCACGTCGCACAGCGGCGAAATCTCGTGCAGATAGCGCATATTCAGCTCAAGCTTTGCGGGCATGATCTCCTCAATGTACATGCGCTCGGGATCGTCCGCGCCCGCAAGCAGATCGTTTTCGTTGCGATAGGCGATGGAGGCATAGTCCGTGATGCCCGGGCGCACCAGCAGCACCTGCCGCTGATAGGGCGTATACAGCGCCACATAGCGCGGCACCTCAGGCCGCGGGCCGACGAAGCTCATCTGCCCCAGAAACACGTTGATGAGCTGCGCCAGCTCGTCAAGCTTTGTCTTGCGCAGCAGCGCGCCCACGCGCGTGATGCGGCTGTCGCGCCCGACGGTGATCTGCAGGCCCTTCTTATCCGCATCGGTGACCATCGAGCGGAATTTGAAGATGCGGAACTCTTTGCCTCCACGCCCCACGCGCACCTGCCGGTAAAACACCGGGCCGGGGTCATCGATCACAATGGCCAGCGCGATGAGCGCAAACACCGGCCACAGCACGCACAGCGCCGCGCCGGAGATCAGCACATCCATCGC
>JALFHA010000034.1 GCA_022776785.1 Clostridiales bacterium
GCTCAAGCCCGCGACGATCCGCGCGGAGGTCGGCGTGTCCATCTACGAGGTGAGCATCAATGTGGAGCCCGGCTCCACCGTCGTCATCGACGGCACGGACGTCTCCACGCTCATCCGCAGCGAGACGGGCAACGTATCCAAGAACGTTCAGGTGCTCCCCGTGGGCGACAACACCGTTTCCATCTCCGTCAAGAGCAAGTACTGCCGCGAAAACAAGATGGAGGTCACGCTCTACCGCGAACCGCAGGAGATTCCTCTGGAGCTGGCGGCCACGGTCATCTCCGAGTGGAACTACGAGGCCATCACCGAGGAAAAATATAACAGCGCCGACGCGGAGACGCGCTCGACGATGAATATCCCCTCCATCAGCGGTACGACGCTGCCCGGCGCGCAGATCACCGTCGAATTCCCGCACTGGGGGCTCGAACAGAATTATACGACCGGCGAATTCAGCTTCCACCCGATGTTCACCCAGCTTGGCGACAACGACGTCATCATCCGCGCCTCCTACGAGGGCATGACCGACTCGGTCATCACCCACACCGTCTACTACATGCCCAACGCGGACATCTACACCCGCAAGGCCTGGGACCTCGATGCGCAGTACTCCGACCTCATCAACTACATTGGAATGCGCAAGGGCACCATCTATGTGGGCACGGGCACCATCGAGCGCATCATCAGCACCTCTCCGCAGATGGCTATCATGAACATCAGCACCAGCGCCAGCAGCGTGGAGAAGAAGGTCATGCTGGAAAACAGCTCCAAGACGACCTGGGAGGAGGGCGTCAGCTACCGCGTCTACGGCGAGGCCTACGGCCTGTACGACACGATGCCGCGCCTGACCGTGCGCTATACCTACCTGATCGAAGAATAAGCGCGGCGCAGGCTTTCATCCTTCCTGCATCGCGCGCAAAGGGCGGAGCCGCACAGGCTCCGCCCTTTGCTCACCGGCGGCGAACCCGCGGCACAGAAGCGTAAATGTAAGAATAATTTCTAAATTGATCTTCCATTTTTTGTACTTTCGGTGTATAATAGAGCGGACAAGGGGAGGAAAATCCTCCCCAAAAAACAAAAGGAGGGTTTTTCTCATGAAGAAAGCTCTGTCTCTGGTTCTGGCCCTGGTTCTGATGCTGTGCTCCGTGTCCGCGCTCGCTGAGGGCGCTGTGAAGCTGGGCCAGGTGGACTTCGCCGCCCATGGCACCAAGTGCTTCGCCGTGATTACCGTCGCCATGCAGGATGACAAGATCGCCGCCGCTTACATCGACGAGTTCCAGTGGTTTGGCAAGGACGACGTGGTAGGCGTGCCCAACAGCGACGCCGGCTTCGGCGAGAGCTATCCCGAGGGCAAGGTGCTGGGCTCCAAGCGCGTGAACGCAGAGTATTACAGCGCCAACATGGCCACCAAGGCCGGCTCCACCGTCGCGCTGGACGCCAACTATGAGGCCATTGAGGCTTTCGCCGCGGGCAAGACCATCGCTGAGCTGGAGGCTGCCATCGAGGGCAAGACCGCCGAGGAAGTCGTGGATGTCGTCTCCGGCTGCACGCTGGTGGACACGCTGGGCTACCTGCAGGGCATCGTCGCCGCTGCCAAGGCCGCGAAGTAATCCTTTCCAAAAGCAATGGAGCTGTCTCGCGAGAGGCAGCTCCGTTTTTTATACTATTTTGCGGCTAAAATCTAGCTTTGCAGAATCAGCCCCGTTTCAATCGTAGGATGCTTCGCATCCTGCTCTGAAACTGCTTTTTCTTTTGAACAACAAGGGAACATTGGGCTGCCGACCCGGGAAACCCGCATAGTCGCGCCAAAGCGCTCCTTGTGGTTTCCAATCTCCGCCTGCCTGTTTCCCGCACAGCGGGCGGCAGGCTGCGATTCCAAACCTGCTTGAGGGAATTCATCCCTCAAACTCCCTTCTTCGCTTCGCGCTTATATTCGAGCTTTTAAGTGCAAGACAGTATGAAATCCCCAAACCCCTTTATCGCTTCTCGATTGCTATCCCATTCCCTTAATCAAACCAGTTCTTCAGCACGCTCAGCGCGGCCTTCATTCCATCCTCGACGGAGGCCGGGTCAATCCACTCCTCGCGCGTATGCTCGCCATCGCCGATATACACGCCGAAGCACGCCGACGGCACGCCCATCGACAGCGGAATATTGCAGTCCGTCGAGCCGGAGCAGACTGCCGGATTCTGCCGCGCATAGCGCCGCAGCGCGTCACAGCAGGCCGTCTCCAGCGCGCGCTGCGCACGCGGATCCACGTCCCCCGCGCAGGGGCGCGTGCCCAGCAGCTCCACCTCCACGCACGCGTCCGGCAGCGCGTGGCTCTCGAGGATGCGGCGCATCATCCGCTCCATCGCGGACAAGCAGGCGGCGTCATCCGAGCGGTATTCGTAGAGCATTTCTGCGCGCTGGGCAATCGTGTTGACCGACGTGCCGCCGGAGATCACGCCGACGTTGTAGGTCGTCAGGCTGTCGCCGCGCCGCGGCACACTCTGCCCGTAAAACGCCGTCACCAACTGCGCAAGCACCTCGATGGCGTTGCGGTTGCCGAAGGAAGCGAAGCTGTGTCCGCCCTTTGTGGTGGCCGTGATGCGGTAGCGCGAGGAGCCGACCGCCCTTGCGCACACGTTCTCCATGCCGCCGTCCAGCGAAAGAAACGCCTTGACGCGCGGGCCAAACGCCCTCATAATAGCCTTGCAGCCCTTGAGGTTGCCCAGCCCCTCCTCGCAGCTGTTGGCTACGAAGAGCACGCCGCAGCGCAGCGGCCTGTCCTTGAGATAATGCGCCAGCATCATCATCGCCGCAAGATTGGCCGTGTCGTCCCCCACGCCGGGGCAGTACAGGCGCCCGTTTTCCTCGCGCATGGGCATGGGCTCGGTGTCGGGGAACACGGTGTCCGTATGCGCCATCACCACCACCATGTCCTCGTGCGCGTCTAGCCCCATCGGACAGCGGACGTTGAGCGCCTCGTCGATTTCGGCGGGCATCCCCCGCTGCGCAAACCAGTCCCGGATGAACGCAGCGCGCTTCTCCTCATGGTGGCTCGGCGCGGGAATCGCGCACAGCGCGCGCAGCAGCGCCAGCGTCTCCCCCTGCATGGCTTTTACGTCGGCCAGCTCCGCGTCGCTCAGCCTGACAGCTTCCATCTTTTCCGTCTCCTTTCCGCCCGACCTCCCGCTCAGGGAGCGTCTGTCTGTCATCATTTGCCCGGCCGTCCGTGTCCGGGTCCGGAGGTTAACTGCCATGAACACCCTGCTTCAAAGCGCGCATACGCTCTGCGAGGAAACGCAGATGCTCAGCGGCCTTTCCATCGCCTACGGCACCCCGCAGGAGAGCGAGTCCTTTCTGTACGGCTGTGCACAGCGGCTTGAGCGGCGCGGCGGCGAATTCGTCGCGCGCGTCCGCCCTCTCGCGGAGGACAGCCTCTTTGACCTCGCCTCGCTGACCAAGCTCTTCACCGCCGTGCTAGCGATGCAGCTCGTCGAGCGCGGCAGGCTCTCGCTTGATGAAACTGTCGGGGAGATCGACCCGCGCTTTGTGCACCTCCGCGGCGTCAGCGTGGGCGACCTGCTCGGCTTCCGCGTGAGCCTGAAAACGCCGGGGCGCATCGACGAGGCGCCCACGTGCGAGGAAGGGCTTGCCCGGCTCTTTGCCGCGCAGCAGGTGCCCATGCCCGCCGTGCGCGTCTATTCGGACATCAACGCGATGGTCGCCAAGTACGTCATCGAGGCGCGCGCAGGCCGCTCGTTCTGCGACGCGCTGCGCGAGTATATCCTCGCACCTGCGAGTCTTTCGGAGTCCTTTGCCCGCGTGCCGGACGCGCTGCGCAGCCGCTGCGTCTGCTACAACTATGAGCACCGCATCGAGCGGGGACGCTATATTCTGCGCTGCGACGCGCTCCCCGGCATGCCGCACGACCCCAAGGCCCTGCTGCTCAGCGACGGCGGGCGCGACCTGTGCGGCCACGCGGGGCTGTTCTCCACGCGCGGAGACATGGTGCGCTTTGCGCAGGCGCTGCTGCGCGGTGAGCTGCTCTCTCCCGCGTCGCTTGAGCGCATCGGACGGAACGGCACGGGCCGCCCCAACGGAGACGGCACCTACCGGCAGTATCTGGGGCTGCTATGCTTTACAAAGCATCCCCTCCAGCGCCTGAGCGAGGTGCCTGACTGGATGGGCGAGGGCAGCATCGGCCTGAGCGGCTTCACGGGCAACCACCTGTCGCTGGAGCCGCGGCTTGGCCGCTTCGTGCTCTTTCTGGGCAACCGCTGTCATGGCAAGGTGTCGCACATCGTCCCCGGCGCGGGGAAGACGCTGACGGACTACGGGCCCGCCGAGGATGGCACGGGGCTCGTGCGCTGGCCGGACGGGCGGCTTGTGCCCTCGTCCGCGCGCTATGTCTACTTCAAGGACAGCCTCCTGCACGCGCCGATTGCCCGGCGGATGCGGGAGCTGGGGTGGCTGGCATAAAGCGCCTCACTCAAATTTCAGCCCGGTGAAGTCGAACGTCGCAAAGTAGTCCTCCGGCGTTTCCGCGCGGCGGATGAGCTGCACGCTGCCATCCTCCCGCAGCAGCAGCTCGGCACTGCGCAGCTTGCCGTTGTAGTTGTAGCCCATCGAGAAGCCGTGCGCGCC